>JAGGRU010000191.1 GCA_021159425.1 Sulfurovum sp. | reverse complement strand
CCTCTTTTAATCTTCTTTTCCACTCTTTTTCGAACTTTTTTCGTTTAATATATGATAATTTTTCAATAAAAACCTTACCATCCAAATGATCGATCTCGTGCTGCATAGCCACAGCTAAAAAACCATCATCTTCCATGGTTTGTTTCTCACCGCTTCTGTTAAAATATTCAACCTTGACATGTTTTGCACGTTCTATATCTTCATATACACCGGGAATGGAGAGGCATCCTTCCTGAAATTTTTCTCTACCGTCTTGTTCAACAATGACGGGGTTTATCATTTCCAGAGTATTCTCTTTTGGTTGATCATTTTTGCTATGCTCTTCGCTATAGCTTTCACCATCTTCATCTTCCAGAGGAACATTAATGATGAGAACTCTTTGATCTACACCTATTTGAATAGCCGCAAGACCTACCCCGTTACGTGCACGCATAGTCTCATACAGATCATCAAGAAGATCATGCAACGCTCCATCAAAAGAGTTCACTTCTTTTGAAATAAGTTTCAATCTTTTATCCGGGTATACAAGAATTTCTCTAACCATTCATGACCCCTTATGCAAAACTCTTGGTTAAAACTTTGTCGATAAGACCATACTCTACGGCTTCTTTTGCAGACATGAAATTATCACGTTCTGTGTCTTTTTCTATCTGCTTGGCTTTTTTGCCTGTTTTCTCTGCCAAAATCTCATTGAGTGTATCTTTAAGTCTTTGTATTTCTTGTGCTTGTATTTGAATGTCTGTTGACTGTCCCTGAGCACCACCTGATGGCTGGTGGATCATAATACGTGCATGAGGCAGTGCATAACGTTTGCCTTTTGTACCGGAAGCCAGTAAAAATGCACCCATAGAAGCTGCCTGCCCCATACAGATCGTTACAATATCGGGCTTGATATAATTCATGGTATCAAACATAGAAAGCCCGGAAGTAATTACTCCTCCCGGAGAATTAATATAAAAATAAATATCTTTGTCTGGATCCTGTGCTTCAAGAAACAGCAGTTGCGCAACAATAGAAGAGGCAACCTGGTCATTTACTTCACCACTTAACATAATGATTCTGTCTTTAAGAAGACGTGAATAGATATCGTAAGATCTTTCACCTCTGCCTGTCTGTTCTACAACGTATGGAATATAGCTCATTTTCACCCTTTAATAATATATAGTTAAATAGATATTTTTATTATTTTTTGTCTAAACCTAAAAGTTTTCCAAAAAGTTTATCTTCTATCATTCCCATTTTTACCGCCGGTAAAAGATTTTTCTCCTGATAGTATTTGATCGTTTCTTGAGGATCCTGACCAGACATCATTGCTTCATAATAAATTGCTTGAGATACTTCCTGATCTTCAACATTTACTTCTTCTTTTTTAGCCAATGCATCTACAATAAAAGTTGCTTTAACAGAATTCTCTGCATCTTCTTTTACTTCATCACGAAGTGCTTCAATTTTTTCCGGGTTTTCTTTAAGCTCTTTAATCTCATCTTCACTCATTGTTCTTGCTTTTTCATTGACCTTTGCATCAATTTCCTGTGCAACAATATTGTTCGGTAAGGCAAAATCAAAGTGAGCTACAAGTGCTTCAATAAGTTTTGGTTTCAACTCTGCATTATAGATCTTTGATATTTTTTCATTTTCTACCTGATCTTTGATCTGTGCTTTAAGTGTATCTACTGTTGCATCTTCTTTCTGAAGAATTTTTTGCGCAAGCTCATCATTGATTTCAGCCACTTCTTTTTCCTGAATTTCATGAAGGAGCACTTTAAACTCTGCTTCTTTTCCTGCAAGATCCTTTGATTGATACTCTGCCGGGAATGTAACAGTGACTGTTTTCTCTTCTTCATATTTCATACCGATGATCTGTTCTTCAAATCCCGGGATGAATTGTCCTGAACCGATCGTAAGTGTAAACTTCTCAGCTTTACCACCGTCAAATGCTTTTCCGTCTATGAAACCCTCAAAGTCAATAAGCGTAGTATCACCGTCTTTTACCGCTCTTTTTCTTTTGATCTTTACAAATGGAGCATTTTGTCCCGCAATTTCAGTCAATTTCTCTTCTATTTCTTTTTCGGATGCTTCCGGCTTATCAAAAGCAGGAACTACTTTTTCATAACCCTCAAGTTTAACATCAGGTCTAGTAGAAACTTCCAACTCTACTTCAATGTTGTCATCTTTCTTATCATACTTCTTGAATGTAGGCTCTCCAATGATATCTGCAGTATTAAGTCCAGCTTCTTTGATACCTTCATCCATAAATGATTTAAGTGCTTCAGACTCAGCATCTTGCACCAGTTTGTCACCATGAAGCTTTTTGACAACATGAGGAGGCACTTTACCTTTTCTGAAACCATCCACTTTCATCTGTTTGCCACCTTCAATGGCTAACTTGTTCACATTTGCTTCGATCACACTTTTTTCAATAGTCCCGCTTACCAATACATTGGCATCATCTAATTTTTTTACTGTAACTTTCACTACAATCCTTTATATATAATTCCGTGATTTTATCTAAATTTTGATAAAAAACGTATATAGTGAGAAAATTGTTCAAAAATCAAGCTATAATCCAGACATGAAACAGACCCATAAAAAGATTCAGATCTGGTACACAACTCATGGAAGGAAGGATCTTCCCTGGCGTACAAGCAATGATCCTTATCATATCTATCTTTCTGAAGTGATGCTTCAACAAACACAGGTTAAAACCGTACTGGAACGTTATTATTTCCCTTTTTTAGAAAAGTTTCCTACGCTTAAATCTTTGAGCAATGCAGCTCTTGATGATGTGCTCAAAATGTGGGAAGGGCTTGGGTACTATAATCGGGCTAAGAATTTACATCATACAGCACAACTGTTGTCGCATGGGCAACCACAAGGGCTTGCCCCTACACTGCCAAATGATATAGACGAACTCATCAAACTTCCCGGTATTGGTAAAAATACTGCACATGCAGTGGCTGCATTTGCATTTAATCAACCCGTACCCATTATGGAAGCCAATGTCAAACGTATACTCTGTCGTTTGAACAAACTTAAAACACCTAAGGACAAACAACTCTGGGAAATTGCATACAAGCTAGTAGATAAAGCCAAGCCCTTTGACTACAATCAGGCTATGATGGATATAGGTGCTACTATTTGTCTGCCTAAAAATCCCATCTGTGATCTGTGTCCTTTGACTCATCTTTGCAAAGGTAAAGAAGACCCTACACTTTACCCTACAAAAAAGAAACGTATTGTTCCTACAAGAGAAGAAAATATACTTATTTCTGTTTATGATGACAAACTTTCACTTATTCAGAGAAAAGGGAAATTCCTGCATGGGCTATGGGGCTTTGAAAGTATAGAAGTACCACTATGTGCTTCAGAGTATATAGGTGAAGTCACACATGTCTATACACATTTTAAACTCACTTGTAAAGTCTATGTTTATTATGAATTGGATAAGGAACAAGAAAAATACTTTTTTATTGACGAAATACAGAAACTCGCTATTTCAAAAGTAGATGATAAGATTGTTAAATTGTATTTGGATACAATATCAAAATTGTAGGGTCGGTTTACCGACCAAATAATAATGGTCGGTAAACCGACCCTACGGGTTGACCCGAATGATTCTATAGGACATACTATGACAAAAAATGAAGAATTTGAACAAGCAATCACTAAAGTCCTTGAACTTTTAGGAGAAGACCCAAAAAGAGAAGGCTTGCTTAAAACACCAAGCCGTGTAGCCAAAGCACTAAAATTCCTCACGGAAGGATACGATCAGGATCCTCAAGAGATACTCAATCAGGCACTCTTTACAACAAGCAATGATGAAATGGTTTTGGTACGTGATATTGAGTTTTACTCTATGTGTGAACATCACATGCTGCCCATCATCGGACGTGCACATATAGCTTACATACCAGATGGGAAAGTGGTAGGACTTTCTAAAATCCCCCGTATTGTCAATGTCTATGCCAGACGCTTACAGATACAGGAACAGATGACTGAGCAGATAGCGGATGCCATCCTGAGTACCATTAAGCCCAAAGGTGTAGCCGTCGTTCTTCACGCCCGCCATATGTGTATGGAGATGAGAGGCGTACAAAAGATCAACTCTACTACAGTCTCTTCGGCACTTCGAGGTCTCTTTAAAAGTGATGAACGAACAAGATCTGAATTTTACAACCTTATTAACACTCCAACACCTTCGAACTTTTAATTTTTCAGTAACCAGGAGAGAGCTTTTTTCTCTCTTTAAAGAATTTTGCTTTCCCTTTCATATCAACTAAAAGATCTACTTCCAAACAATATTATATAAGGTTAAATTATAAATTAATGTAATGGTTAGCTTTTAATGAGTATAATCTAACTCAGATAGAGTTCATGTTTAAATTCAAATAATCAGGAGATAAAGACATGCAAGAGTTTGTCTATTTTAGTCCTAGTTCACTTGACTTCCCGCTTCCCGAAAGTATTGCAGTTACCTCTCAATCTACTACAAAAAATAAAAACAATTATATTATTTCAAACTCAGATGCAGTACCTGCTGAAGTGATCGCCAAAGAGATCGACTTCTATATCAGGAACAGTAGAGACCCTATAGCATCTCAGATCAAAAATATTGAAAAACTTTATAACATCAATGCGATCAGGTTTGACCTTGGACAGGATATCTCTTATACGCAAGAGGTGGATAACAGACTTCTTCTTGTATGTACGCAGGAGCAGGAAGATGAATTCATCTCTCATATCGCTTCGGATGAATTTGACCTTTATGCCGTAAGACCTGAAATTGTAATAGAAATAGATGGTCATATAGGTGCGCTTGAAGTGACTGTTATGAGTAAGGGTAAAGAAGTACCTGTTAAAGTATCACAAATAGTCTGGTATGATCAGCATCAGATCGCTGAAGAACAGAGTGGAACATTTGACCCGCTTGCGAGTTCTCCGGAAGATGTTTTAGAAACGGTACGTAAAAATATAGCACATTATGAGTACAAAAAGTTTACTGTTTACGATAAGACGATCTGTCAATATCATGAAAGAAGAGAAGAGATCTGTTCCAAATGTGAAGAGGTCTGTCCTACGGTTGCTATTGTCAAACATGATGAAGAGAAACATTTGGAATTTTCACAGATCGACTGTCACGGTTGTGGCGGATGTATCTCTGTCTGTCCTTCCGGTGCTTTGGATTATGCACCGTCAAACAGAGAATCCATATTTGAAATAGCCAAAGAGATGAGAGGGCATATACCGCTTGTTATTCCTAGAAATATGAATATCGAAAATCTTAATATTGATTTAAAAGAGAATATTTTACCTCTGGCACTGGAAGGTGAAAAGTTTTTACACGAAGGTACTTTTTTAACTCTTGCACAAGAGAGTTCTTCTCAGGTTATTTTTTATTCTGACTTCATCTCCAAAGGCAGCCGTGATGCCATCTCTATACTGAACCAAATTTATCAAAAGAAGTATGGTGTAGATGCCGTGATCATTGCTATGAACGAGAATGAACTTCAAGAAACACTTGAAAAAGTAGATTTTATAGAGGGTTCAGGATATACATTCAATGAATCAGGAGCTAAAAAGAGAGAGATATTTGCAATACGTCTAAGAAATATCGTAGGTGAAGAAGATCTGGGTCTTGTGACTACGGGAGAACATGTACATTACGGTCGTGTTGAGGTAAAAGAGTCAAACTGTACACTTTGTCTTGTTTGTGTCGGTGCCTGCAATGTTGGTGCACTTATAGCCAATACGGATGACAACACGCTCAGAGTCAATGCAAGCATCTGTACCTCTTGCGGGTACTGTGAAGTCTCTTGCCCTGAAGCAGATTGCCTGACCATTAAAGAAGATATCATTGAACTTCGTCCTGAATGGTTCAAAGAAGAAGTATTAGCCAAAGACACACTGTTTGAGTGTGTTGAATGCGGCAAAGCGTTTGCTACAACCAAAGCAGTTATGAAAATTGCGGAAATGATGGGACCTATTTTTGCACATGATCCCATTAAAGAGCGAACACTTTACTGTTGTGAAGACTGTAAGCCAAAGATCATGATGAAGAGCTATATGCAAAATCCACAAAATTATAATAACGAAGGAGAGATGTAATGAGAGATCAGAATATGGACAAAGCAAGAGCATTGTATTATGGAATGTTCTCACGTCTTTTTACCCTTTCAAGTGATTATAAAAGATATTATGAGTTGATCTCTATTGTAGAAACACTCAAAGAAAATCCCTTAGACTCTTTGTCTGCAGAGGCATTTGAGAACCTCTATGCAAAACTTCCATCCAAGTCAAACTCTGATCTCATACATGAGTTCGATACTATCTTTTATGCTCCTCAAAACAAAACCATCAAGACCACAGCATCTTTTTATATAGAAGGTATTGAAAGTGGAAAAAAACGTTTGGAGATGCAAAATTTCTTAGCTAAAACAAAGATCCGCAGAGATGAAGATAAGTTTTCTGATGCTGAAGACCATATAGGCTTTATATTTACTGTAATGGCCGAACTTTCTGAACTCAGTGCCAATGGTGAAGAAGTGTATGAAAATACAGCACACTGCATCTTTGAACAAATTTTAAATGAATTTGTTGATGAATTCAATCAAGACCTTTTTGAACATGAAGATGCAGATATATTTAAAAATGTCGCTGTGCTTCTGAAGTCATTCATTGCTTTTGAAAGACTGTATTTGGAAGTCTCTTTGCCGGAAGTGAAACATTATACTTCTGTGCTTGAAAATGTTGAAGAAAGTATCTCCGAAGAGGAGAGAGTGAGACGTGAACGTAACAAAGCACTCAGAGCCAAAGGACCAAAAAAAGAGGAAGCCTGTGACCTGTTCACCGCTTCATCTGCCGAAGAGGAGATCTGAGGCTTAAGCAAGGCAGCGTTTTCTGCTTTGCTTAAGCCTCAAATTTTTGAGGCTAATTTAAAAAATGGAGGTAACTATGCAAAAGAGTAGAAGAAATTTTCTTAAAAACAGTGCAGTAGTTGCAGGTGCCACAGTGATGACTGCTACAACAGTAGCAGTGACAAAGTCAGAAGCTGCAGAAGAGTCTGGTTCACATGGTGTTGTCTTGGGTCAATCTCCAAAAAAAGAGATTTTGTATAAAAAAACAGCTGCTTGGGAAGAGTATTATAAACAAGCTCTATAATTTATAAAGGATTTAGTATGGGTATCAATGAATTTGATGCACTGAAGCCAAAAGTAGGTAGACGGTCATTTTTGAAAATGGCTGCTGTAGCTACAGCTTCCGGTGCGACTGTTGCCTTTGGAAATGAAGGTGTAACAAGAAAAGCCACAAAAGAGGAAATTAAAAATCCTTTTCCCGGCTCAACATCTGTGAAAACCATTTGTACAGCATGTTCTGTTGGGTGCGGTATTATTGCTGAAGTGCAAAATGGTGTATGGGTAAGACAGGAAGTTGCCCAGGATCACCCTATATCTCTTGGAGGGCACTGTTGTAAAGGTGCTGACATGATCGATATGGTGCGTTCTAAAGTAAGATTAAAACAACCAATGGTCAAAGAGAAAGGTCAATGGAAACGTCTCACATGGGATGTAGCTTTAGACCGCATTGCAGATAAAATGAAAACTGCACATGAAACAGCAGGTCCGGACTCAGCAATGTTCCTGGGGTCAGCAAAAATGTGTAATGAGCAAGCTTACTATTTTAGAAAGTTTGCTGCAATGTACGGAACGAACAATATAGATCACCAAGCTAGAATTTGACATAGTGCAACAGTCGCCGGTGTGGCGAATACATGGGGTTATGGCGCTATGACCAATTCTCTTGGAGATATACAAAATGCTAAAGCTATTATTATATTTGGAGCAAATCCTGCGGTAAATCACCCAGTTGGTTTCCAACATTTTTTAAAAGCACAAGAACGCAATAATGCACAAATGATCGTAGTGGATCCTGTCTTTACAAAAACAGCTGCAAAAGCAGATATTTATGTTCGTATCAGACCGGGTACAGATATTGCATTTATGTATGGAATGCTTCATCTTATCTTTAAGAACGGTTGGGAAGATGAAGATTTCATCAACGACCGTGTTTATGCGATGGATGACATTAAAGCAGAAGCAGCAAAATGGACACCTGAAAAAGTTTCAGATGTAACTGGTGTTCCTGCGGAAAAACTGATCCAGGTAACGAAATTGTATGCCAGTGCAGGTGTGGGAACTCTTATTTGGGCTATGGGTCTTACTCAGCACTCAATTGGTTCATCCAATACAAGATTGGCACCGATCTTGCAACTTGCTCTTGGAAACATGGGTAAAGAGGGTGGTGGTACGAACATTCTTAGAGGTCATGATAATGTTCAGGGTGCAACAGATATGGGTTGTCTTTCAGATACCTTACCCGGATATTATGGTTTAAGTGAAGGTTCCTGGAAATATTTTGCTTCTTCATGGGGAGTGGATTTTGAATGGCTTCAAGGTCGTTTCAAATCTTCTGAATGGATGGGTAAAAAAGGATTTACACTTGCACGCTGGTGGGCAGGAGCAATTAACGGTAAAGATGGAAATGATCAGATACATAATGCAGGAACAGGATTGAAAAACCTCTTTGTCATGGGTAACGGTATTACCTCTATTGCCCAACAGGCAAAAGTAAAAGAGGGTCTGGACAATCTGGATATGCTTGTACTTTGTGATCCATTCGTGAATGAAGCAGCGATCTTAACCGATAAACAGGATGATGTATTTATCTTGCCGGCAGCTACGCAGTTTGAAACATCAGGTACGGTTGTGGCAACAAACCGTTCTGTACAATGGCGTACTAAAGTTGTTGACCCTCTTTATGAGTCAAAAACAGACCAGTGGATCATGTTCGAACTTGCAAAAAGACTTGGATTCTATGATGAGTTTACTGCCGGTATGAAAATTAAAGAGAATAAAAAAGATTTCACATGGCCTGAAGATGCAACAGATGAGATTGCCAGGATCATTAAGACTATCGGTCTTACAGGATGGACAGCAAAACGTGTTAAAAGTCATACAGAAAACTGGCATATGTTCGATCAGATCTCTGGTCGCGGATATGGTAAGATGAAAGGTGAGTACTATGGTCTTCCTTGGCCGTGTTGGACAGAGAAACACTCCGGTTCACCGGTACTGTACAATACAGATCGTTCAGTAGCAGAAGGCGGTATGGGCTTTAGAAACAGATTTGGTTTAGAGCATGACGGGACTAATCTTTTGGCAGAAGACGGGTCTGCACCTAAAGATTCATTTATAGAAGGCGGATACCCTGAGATCAATAAAGATAATATTGAAAAAGTGCTGGGTATCACACTGACAGAAGATGAAAAAGCAAAGATCGGCAAAAACTGGAAAGTGGATAAGTCAAATATCATTGTAGAAAAATGTATGGAAAAAGGTCTGGCACCTTACGGAAATGCAAAAGCAAGAGCAAAAGTCTGGACATTCCCTGACCAGATCCCTATGCACAGAGAACCTTTGCACTCACCTAGAGCGGACTTGGTAAAAGAGTTTCCTTCATATGAAGATAAGAGTAACCACTTTAGAGTGGATACCAAATATATTTCTAAGCAGACTGAGCAAGAATGGGTAAAAGATTTCCCTATTAACCTTGTAACCGGTCGTCTTGTCAATATGAATGGTGCAGGTATGGAAAATCGTGCTTCTAAATATTTGGCAGCCTTGTCACCTGAAATGTTCTGCCAGATCCATCCTGATTTGGCTGGTAAATACGGAATACGTGATAAATCCATGATGTGGATCCATTCACCTGAAGGTACGAAGATCAAAGTAAAAGCAAAATATTCTTTCTCTGTAAGTGAAGATAGAATATTTATACCGTTCCACTTTGCCGGACATTTTCAGGGTGAGGATCTGACACATAAATTCCCTGCCGGTACAGCACCGTATGCATCTGGTGAGTCTGCGAATACGGTAACGAACTATGGATATGACATAGTGACACAGATACCGGAAACAAAAGGTGGACTCTGTCGTATTGAGTACGCTAAAGAGGAGGCTTAAGATGGGTGAATTTGCAAGATTAAATTTTTATTGTGATGAACACAGATGTATCAATTGTGATGGTTGTTCTGTAGCTTGTGCGGAAGCACATGAGTTACCGGAGTATATTTCCAGAAGAAAAGTAATTACGATGAATGAGGGTATTGAAAATATGGAATACTCTCTGTCTATCGCATGTATGCACTGTACAGATGCACCTTGCCAGCAGGTGTGTCCGGTGGATTGTTTCTATATTAGAGCAGACGGTATTGTGCTGCATGATAAAGATAAATGTATCGGTTGTGCCTACTGTCTTTATGCCTGTCCGTTTGGAGCTCCTCAGTTCCCACTTGACGGTGCATTCGGTACCAAAGGTGTAATGGATAAATGTACAATGTGTGCAGGTGGTCCGGAAGAGACTAACTCACATGAAGAGAGAGAGCTTTATGGTCAAAACAGAATCTCTGAAGGAAAAGTACCTGTATGTGCGGCTATGTGTTCAACCAAAGCACTGCTTGTTGGAGACTCAGCAAAGATATCTGATATCTACAGAGAACGTATATTGTCAAAAGGTCATGGAGCGAAAACTCAACCATATGGTTGGGATGTTGCTTATGGCAAGAAGCTGTAGGAAAAGTAATGAAAAAGAGATATTTAGCTCTCATGCTGCTTCTCTCTACTTTTCTCTTTGGAGCAAAAGCAGATAGCAGTATCTGGGGCAATAATTTACTTAGCAATATTTTGGAGTATGACAAAGAAGGTTCACTCCATATGGGACATTATTTTACAGTGATACAAAGTACATATATTCAACCTATGTTACTTTTTGTCTTGATAGTTATTCCCTTGGCATTTGCCGCGCACTATTTTATTGTAGGACCAAAAGTATTTTCGCATTCAGGGAAGAGTATTATGGTCTTCTCTCTTTTTAAGAGGATCAACCATGCTTTGGCAGCCATCTCGTTTATGGTGATCATCCCAACAGGGATCATCATGATATTTGGTGATTTCTTTGGCGGGGGTGCATTTGTGAGATTTTGTAAAGGGGCACATGCTATAGCATCGCCATTGTTTATGATATCAGTCATCCCTATGTTGCTTACATGGATGAAGAGAATGATCTTCTCTCCCAAAGATGACATAAGATGGCTTAAAATTGTAGGTGGGTACCTCTCAAAAGAGAAAAAACCTATTCCTGCGGGTATGTTCAATATGGGACAAAAAATTTATTTTTGGTTTGTGACTTTGGGTGGTCTTGTAATGATTGCTACAAGTGTTATACTTTATCTTGTAGATTTTGAATTGGGTATATTTACCTCTATGGGACTTTCCCAGATCGATGTACTGCGTATTTCTGCTTTGACTCATAATATTATAGGTATTTTTATTGTGGCAATGTTCATGGTACACATTTATATGTCTGTATTTGCCATTAAAGATGCATACAAAAGTATGATAGACGGTACAATACCGGAAGAAGAAGTTAAAATTCTTCATAGCTCTTATTATAAAGAGTTACAGGAAAAAGGTGAGGTATAATACTTACCTTTGAACTGGAGACCAATAGGTTTCCAGTTTTTTTTGAAAAATATAATATGCAAAAACCGCATATTTAATGGAGTCTCAATGGAAGCTACTTACAATTATACGATCACTAAAGTAAAAGGTGGTAAAAAATTCTCTTTTGAAGATACCCTTATCCGTGAAATAAAACTGGATATTGTGGTCAATGATGAAAAG
>JAGGRU010000355.1 GCA_021159425.1 Sulfurovum sp. | reverse complement strand
AGAGAGTAGTCTGTCTTTTTCTGCTAACTCTTTTTCTAAAGCAGATTTGATAGTCGCTTCTGCAAACCTCACAGCAATCTCTTTTTCGGCTTCTTTTGTTTTTAGGTCATGCATCAGTGCATCACGCTCTTTTTCTATAGTTTCAAGAGCATCTGAGATTTCTAGTTGTTTTGTTGTCTCTGCATTTTGTATCTTAGACTGCATTTGGGAGAGTTCTAGCTCTTTGGCTGCTAGTTGTTCAGTGAGTAGTTTATCTTTTTGGGCAAGTTCTTTTTGTAAAGAGGCTCTAAGGTCAGAAACTGCGAGCTTCACAGCACTCTCTTTCTCTTTTTCAGCAAGGTCAAGTCTATTTGCCAATTCTTCTTCAAACTGATGGTCACGCACCTGTTTGACAATATCCGCAAAACCAGCTTCATCTACTTTAAAAGCCTTATGACAATTTGGACAAATAATTTCGTTCATTTTTACATTCCTATTCTTCTCTATTTACTACAAAATATTTCTCGTTTTAACACTATACGTGAGGATATATAAGGATTTATATATCCTCAGTAATTTATTTAGTTTGGTACAACCATATATCTTCCTAAATTATTTGATCTTTATTTCTTCTCCAACTTACTGGCAACATGATCTATCTCACTTAGAAAATTTTCTATCTTCTTACCAAACTCCTCAATGAAACTCTTGGTTTTTTTCAAGTCAATATCTATATGTTCACCATCCACTTTTATACCCATATGATCATCAAGGTCTATTTTACCTTCAGAGAGATCTTTTTCTATGGTTTCTGCTTTTTCTTCAAGTGTATTTTGCAGGGAATTAAAAAAATCTTTTGTTTTTCCAAGGTCAATATTTATATTGTCATCACTGACATTGATACCGATCTTTTCGAATATTTCTTTTTTTTCAGGCATAGTAATTCCTTTATAATTTTAAACTATTATAGCAAAAGAGTTTAGATTATAGAAATGCCAATAACGAAGCTGTAACCGCCACATTGAGAGATTCTACACCTCTTTGCATAGGTATTGCTATGCTTTCATTGCAAATAGCTTCAATCTCTGGGCTTACCCCCTCACTCTCATTACCAAGAACAAAGATCGTTTTATCACTATAGTTCTGTTCTTTATAACTATGTGAAGCATGAGACGATAGAGTATAAATATTTGCACCATCTTTTTTAAAAGAATTTAGTGTATTTTTCAGGTTAGAAGTTTTAATGAGTGGCATTTTGAAAAGCGTTCCGGCAGAGGCTTTAATCACCAGAGGGGATATCTGCGCTGCACCTTTAGTTGGAAGCAGAATAGCATCTATATTTCCTGCGGCACAGGAACGGATGATCATACCTAGATTTTGAGGGTTGGTCACAGCATCAAGGGCAATGACACGATAGGTTTTATGACTGTTTTTAAAACTCTCTTCATCACTAAAGTGTTCCAATACTATATCAAGCGCTACACCTTGATCCTGCTTGGCATTTTTAGAAATACGTGAGAGAGACTGTTTATCATGGTAGGCAACTTCAATATCTCTTTTTTTAGCAATAGCTTTCATCGTTTCAAGAACAGAAGCATCTTTGTTGGACTTGGAGAGATGAAGTTTATGAATAGTAACAGCTTCATCTACCAGTGCTTCCATTACGGCATTACGTCCATAAATGGTCAGTACTTTGTCAAAAAAAGCTTTTTTGGCTAGGTATTCCGGAGAATCTTTCTGGGAGTGTTGTAACATTATTGAATCCTACGTAGGATCGGTTTACCGATCAATATAATATTTTAGAGGTTCACTTAAATTTGTGGTCGGTAAACCGACCCTACAGATGAAAATAAACTAAAAGCCTATTTTGACTCCCCGTTCCATGCAATGTGTGGTTTACCATTTTCATCAAACTCAACAGCAGGCATTCCCATAATGTTATATCCGCTATCTACATAATGGATCTCACCCGTAACACCTGAACTTAGGTCTGAAAGAAGATACATACCTGAGTTTCCTACCTGGTTGATACTCACATTTTCTTTAAGTGGGGCATGGGCTTTGTTCCATTTAAGCATAAAAGAAAAGTCACCTATGCCTGCTGCTGCAAGTGTTTTAATAGGTCCGGCAGAAATAGCATTCACTCTGATGCCATCTCTTCCAAGATCTTCAGCAAGGTATTTCACTGTCATTTCCAAAGCTGCTTTTGCCACACCCATTAGATTGTAGTTCGGGATCCATTTTTCTCCACCGTAATAACTCAGTGTCAGCACAGATGAAGCTGAAGAGAGGATCGGTTTGAGCTCACGTACGATCTCAATGAGTGAATAGACAGAGATATCCATTGACACGTCAAATGCCTCTTTGCCTATGTTTACAAAACGTCCGCTTAAACCTTCTTTTGGAGCAAAAGCAATAGAGTGCACAATGAAGTCTATTTGCCCCATATCCTTTTCCAGTGATTCTTTAAGCGCCTTTATCTCTTCCGGCTTAGAAACATCACAAGGATAAAGTCTGGCTCCACAGTCCAGATCTTCAGCAATTGGTGCTAGCTTTTGTTCAAATCTTTCATTAAGAAATGTAATGGCCATTTCGGCACCCTGCTCTTGACATGCCTTTGCAATACCGTATGCTATAGACTTTTTGTTGGCGATGCCTAAAATAACACCTTTTTTACCCTTCATGATCATAATAAAATACTCCTAAAATTAATTCTCATATTTTATCATCATTGAGGTAAAATATAGAACGAATAGTTAAGAAAGAACTGACAAATGGATAAAATATTACTTATTAGTACCGGGGGAACATTTAACAAAGTGTATGACCCGGAAAATGGAGAACTTATTATTGACAAAACATCAAATGCAGTCAAAGAGATAGCATCTCACTGGTTATGCAAATTTAATCTGGTCAATATGATAGGTAAAGACAGTCTGGAAATAAATAATCATGACAGGTTGGAACTTTTGGCAATCATAAATCAATCAAAATATAAAAAGATCATTATTATACATGGAACCGATACTATGACAGTAACTGCGAAGTATCTTGCTGATGCAGCGTTAGATAAACAACTTATTCTTACAGGAGCCATGGTACCCTACTCTATAAATCCTGTAGAGGCTACTGCGAATCTTTCTTCATCATTTGGATACCTTCAGACCTTAGATAAAAGTGGTATTTATATTGTTATGAATGGTCTATTCGGTTCTTACGAAAAAATCAAAAAAGACAGAAAAAAAGGCAAATTTATTCTTATATAGTTTTTAGTTCATTTTGCTATAATTCTACAATATATATTAAAGGGAATAAATATGAAAATAAAATTACTAATCGCAGTACTTGCAGGATTTACTTTTACAGCGTGTACCAACACTACACCTTCTGTACCAGCTCAAAAAACTGTAGTCAATAGTTTTGAGAATGCTTCTGAAGCAAAAACTGCAGCATTTAAAGCAAAACAAAGAGAAGTTGGATTAAGTACCAAAAAAGATCCAAATTATCATTCTCCTATGTCAGAAATAAAAGCTAAGAATAAAAAAGACTGGTTTAACAATCAAATGTATAGACTATGGGATAGACAAATTACAAGAAATCAATATATAACTGAAAGTGTATCTGAATTCCCTAATCATAAATATGAATTTACATTTATTGCTAATGGATTTTAAAAAATTTAATTTAAACTGGAAATATGAAGATCATAGACTTAGAGAATCAAACTGATCTAACGATCAATATTGATATTTTAGAAGAAATAGCCCAAAGTCTTACAACGAGGGAAATAGAACTTATTGTTACAGACAATAAAACGATACAAGAGTTAAACAGTGAACATAGAGCTAAAAACAAGGTCACTGATGTACTTAGTTTTCCCATAAATACTACTTTTGGAGAAGAGGCAATACTTGGTATGCCTCTAGGTTCCATTGTCATCTCTGCAGATCTTGTAAAAGAAAAAGCTACAGAATTTGGGCATAATGCTGAAGATGAACTCTCACTGCTTTTCATTCACGGTTTACTGCATCTGTTAGGATTTGACCACGAAGTAGACAATGGAGAGATGAGAGATAAGGAAAAAGATATCATAGAGACTTTTGCTTTGCCATCAAGTCTCATAGTAAGAACAGAGGAGTATTAATTTGAATTTTGTTATATTTGTGATCGCTATGGGCGTACTGATCTGGGGTGCAGAGATGCTCATCAGTCAAAGTGAGCGCATTGCTTTAAAATTTAAGATACCAGAATTTATCATTGGGGCAACACTCATTGCTCTTGGTACTTCATTACCTGAAATGGCAGCCAGTATTGCAGCCAGTTATAATGATAAACCGGATATCGCGATAGCCAATGTCATCGGAAGTAATATACTCAATATTACTCTGGTACTGGCAACTGTTTTCATCATTTCCAAAAAGATAAACCCCTCAAGAGATTTCTTTGCTAAAGACAGTACATGGGCTTTAGTTCCTGTTCTTGTGTTTGTTTTAATGATCATTGATGGCATGATCTCCAGATTTGATGCTGCACTTTTACTGCTTTTAATGGGTGCATATCTACTCTTTTTGCTTCAAGATGCTAAAAATATTCCTGAAGAAGATCTGGAAGATTTAGAAGAAGGTACTTTCACATGGTCTAAAGTCATACCGATTCTTTTTGCCGGTATTATCTTGGTAATAGTTGGAGCACATTTTACAGTAGAGAGTGCCTCTGAGATCGCCAGAGATTTTGGGATCTCTGAATGGATCATAGGTATCATTATGATCTCTATAGGAACATCTCTTCCGGAATTGGTTGTGAGTATATCTGCAGCGATGCGAGGTAAAGTTGACATGGCCATAGGAAATATTATCGGTTCGAACATGGCGAATACCACTGTTGTTCTTGGTGCCGCTGCTCTTATTAACCCTATGGCAATCAATGCACCTGCATATCTTTTTGATATTGCAACAATGGTCGTAGCTACATTGCTTCTAGTGTTTATTACAGCAAACAAACTTTACAATAAATCTGCGGGTATAAGTTTGATCATTGTTTTGGGACTATTTTTAAATAATACCCTTCAGAGTATATAATACGTAAAGATTGATGCTCTAAACGTCTACTCTGTTTTAAAACATATCTACCGCAGAACTCTTTACTTTCTTCTTTTTCTTCTTCTTTATCACTGGCTTATTATTGCTTGCATTATTATGACTGTTTACATTTGAAGTACCATGTGCAGCAGGACGCAGATTTTCCTTTTCTGCAATTTTCTTATCTAGATCTTCTTTGATCTTTTCAATCTCTTCTGGCTCAGGTTTTTTCTTAAAATAGCCATGTGCAAAGAGCCATTTATAGACATCTGCAGCCATAGGTGCTGATGCACTGCCTCCATGACCTCCATGCTCTATCAGTACCGTAACAACGAACTGTGGGTCATCATGCGGTGCATAAGAAGTGAACCAGGCATGAGATCTGTGAAAATATGCCAGTTCATGCTCTTTTAAACGATGAACCGTTGACTGTGGAATAGACGTCACTTGAGAAGTACCCGTCTTACCTGCAACAATAACAGGAAGATCATGCATCACACGATATCCTGTACCGCCAGGTGTGTTACATACATCATACATCCCTTTTCTTACCTCATGAATATATTCATCAAATTCTACAGGAACTATCTCATTTTTTGTTTTATTTTGGTCCACAACTTTTGCAATTTTCGGCGTCACAAGATTACCCGTTGCAAGCAGTGCAGTGTATCGTGATACTTGAAGAGGTGTGACCAGGTCATAGCCCTGACCAATAGCAGCAATAACCGTCTCCCCCAAATACCATGGCTGATTGAATCTCTTTCTCTTCCACTGTTTATCCGGTATTAGTCCATTATATTCACGTGGCATATCCACACCCGTTTTGACACCTAACCCAAATTCATGAAGATATTTAGACATTGCATCAATACCTACTTTTAAACTTTTCTTGTAAAAGTAAACATCACAACTCTCTCGAATAGCTTTACGTAACTGTACTGTTCCATGACCATGTTTTTTCCAGCATCTGAATTTATGTGAAGAATTACCTATGGTTATATGTCCGCCACAGTATTCAGATTTTCCTAAAATACCCGGTTTTGATTTTTCAAAAGCAAGTGCCATTCCCATTTTTATCGCTGAACCGGGAGGATAGGTTCCATGTATAATTTTATTGGTAAAAGGGTGTGCAAGATCTTCCTGAAGTGCTTTCCAGTCTTTAGAACTGATGCCACCAACAAAGAGGTTAGGATCATAAGCAGGATAAGAAACTGCTGCCAAAAGTTCACCATTAGTACGCATCACTATGGCTACACCAGTTGTTTCACCAAAGTGTTTATGTATCATCTCTTGTAGATCTATATCAATGTTAAGCTTCAAGTTTTTGTTGTCTTTTGGTGCTACTTTTTCAAGAAGACCAACAGATTTGTTTGTTGCTGTCACTTTATCTATCTCATAACCTAATTCCCCTTCAAGAACTGAGTTATAATACCTTTCCAAACCACTCTTACCAACCTTACCAACTATATTTACAACTTCATCAGCTTCATTCTCTTTGTGATTTGATCGTCCTGTATATCCAATGATATGTGCAGAATATTTACCATAAGGGTAGTAACGTTTTGTTTCAGCCTCGATCTTTATTTCATCATGTACACTTAATTTTGGATAGGCGCCCATCATATCTGCATAATGAATAAAATCAACAACCTGAATATACTTATGATTGTAGGCAGAACTCTCTTTCTTATATACCTTCATCATAATAGTTTTATTGAGATCAGGAAAAGTATCAACCAGTGCATCCACTATTTTTTCAAGCTTCGTAGCATTACCGTCTTTTCTTTTTGTATATCTTAAATGAGGTATGATCGAGACCGAGAAACCTATCTGATTCATTGCTAAAAGATGACCGTTTGCATCCTCAATTTCACCTCTTACTGGCTTTATATATTCTTTTCTCTCTACATTGTCTTTAGCCAACTCTTCATAATAGAAATTAGATTTTATACTTATGTGGTAAAGTCTCGCGATCATCACAGCCCAAAAAAGTAAGAAAACAAGTATGATAAACTTATATCTCATAATACCACCACCACTAAAAGATCAACGATCAAAGAATATAACAATATATTGTCTAAAACGATAGTATGCGTTTGGAATACAAAATCATAGGCTAACAAAGAAAGCAAATAAAGTACATCTATAAGAATGACGCTTAAAATAGGTCTACAGATCACACATTTTCTAAAATAATTTAAATGATGATAAAAGAATACATATACAAGCAATGATGTAAGGGTTGTTAGAAAAAAAGGCAAAGAGAGATTTACTTCAAGATTTATAAAATAGAGTGATGCAAGTAAAATATAAAATATTCTGTTTTCATCAATTCCTTTCATCAATAAATAGCCCATTACTCCTACAAACAGGGGTAAAAAAACATATATTGAAATAAGCATTGGATAAAATATGATAAAGAGCATAGCTGTCAGCCAAATAATTGGCAGCTGCATTAATTTAGAAAATGAATTCATTACTATCTACCGCCTTATGCTAATTTGTACACTAATGCTATTTCATTACACACAGGAAAATGAATACATTTAATACAATCCGCCCAAATTTTATGTTCAGGTATAAGCTCTTTATTGATCTCTTTAAAATGAAGTTTTTCAAAAAAAGCAGGTAAATATGTAAGTACAAGAACATCTTCTTCCACTTCTAGCTCTTTTGCTTCTTGCAATGTAAACTCTACCATCTTTTGCCCTATTTTCTGACTTCGATAGTTTTCATCTACAATGAGACTTCGTATTTCGGCAAGACGCTTTGAATGAATATGAAGTGCAGTATATCCGACAAGTACTCCATCATCTTTTGCCAATACATACGAACGTATATTTGTAGCGACTTCATCTTCAGTTCGATTTAAAATAATTCCTTCTTTTACTTCTGAGACAACTAAAGCCTGCATGGCAGGAATATCACTCAACTTTGCTTTAACAAGTTCGATCACTGCTTATACCTCATCATGCTTATTTTCTTCGTTATTGATATCAAAAATAGTTTGCAGTATCTCAACATGCACTCTGTCATGCCCATTTTTTTTAAGATTAGAAACGGTAATGGAACCTGGAAATTCCTTTTTCAATTTAGCACGTTCCTTTTGATTTAACTTATCTATTTTAGTAAAAACAGTAAGATATCTCTGGTCTGGTCTAATGAATTCAGAGATATACGCTTCTACATCATCATCAATTTTAGCATGAGGATGACGAGCATCTCGAAGATGAATAAAAAATCGTATAGAGACTCGATGCTTAATAAATTCTACCAGGTTCTTCTGCCACACTTCTTTAAGTGATTTTGACACTTTGGCATATCCAAACCCGGGCAGATCCACAAAACGTACAGGATAACTCTCTTCATTGTAAAGATATCTCGTTTCAAAAAAGTTAATTAACTGTGTTTTACCTGGTGTAGCCGAAGATTTTGCCAAGTTTTTTCTTTGCGTTAAAGAGTTTAAAGTAGAACTTTTTCCGACATTGGAACGTCCCAAAAAAACAACTTCACTCATATCTTCCGGTAGAGAATCCGCAATGCTCTGTGCTGATTTAATAAATTGAGCTTCGACTACACGAGGTATACTCACTTCTTATCCTTCATATCAAATATAAATTTAACAGGTTTGTTTTTACTACCCTTTACATTTGCATTACCCGTTGTCATATCAAGCGTAATTTCATCACCATTCACATGACGTTTATTTAGCAGGTCATCAATAATAGCTTTTCCTGTTAAAATATATTGTGCTTTTACAGGATAATATGTCACCTTGTCTGCAGAGCCTTTATAAGAACTTTTTTCTTCAATAAATTCAAAAGTAACCAAACCTATCGCTTCATACTTCTTCGTTTCATTATTTTCATCAAAATAGACAATAATTTCATCACCATGTATCCAACTTTTTCCCTGTACTACTTTAGCATTACCAATAAAGTGTACTTCTTTTTTCAAATCTTCTGCCATCATATTATCTGCAGTGATGTCTACTTTCTGTGCAAAAAGTGATCCTGTAAACAAAACTAAAAGCACTATTTTTAAAAAATTCAATTTGATCCTTTGTGTAAAAACATAATTATATCATTTTTCCTTCGTATATACGACCGCATCAACATCTGTAGCAAAAGCTTCTTTACTTTTCATATGATACCGCAATGCACTTCCATGTATGACATTCTCATTCATAATAGCTGTAAAAGGTGAAGTAATATAAAGTATTTCTAACTTTTTGTCATAAATTGCATGCTCTGCTGTATAATCAAAACCTACTTTTTGATTTACTGTAATATTATGATCCAAATAGATCCTGTCACCTTTGTAAATACCTTGCTTTGCCCTAAGTTCTTTAATACTATCTGTACTGTATCTTAAATTATCCACAGTTAAAACACCTGCGTCTCGTATACCATAAGTACCGAATGCAACACCTTGTGTTTTATTAACATCTACTTCCGTGAATGTTGTATGTGTAAATTCAAGTTCTATGGTTGGCTCTTTTTTTGTTATTTGTTTGTTTTTTATTTCAACAGTGACCGACACAGATATAATAGCGATCATAGCTATAATAAGAATTATTTCTAATTTTAAGCCCATAACTCTAAATACTTCTCTTCCAGTCCCTCATTTTTAATAAGATACTCTATCATTTCACGTACAGCACCATCTCCACCTTTTTTAGAAAGCACAACGGTTGCAACTTTATCTACATATGCAGATGCATCTCTTGGGACAAAAGAGATTTTAGAAGCTTTTAGCATTTGCAGATCATTAAGGTCATCACCTATAGCGGCTACATTTTCCATACTCAGATCAAGCTTTTCCAGTAACTCTTCTAAAACCTCTCTTTTATTGTGTATACCTTGATAAAAATGTTCTATATGTAGCTCTTTAGCCCGTCTTGCCACAATATTTGATGATCTTCCTGTAATGATCGCCACCTGTTTACCTAGTTTTCTCCAAGAGGCAATTGCCAAACCGTCTTTTACATTAAAAGATTTAATTTCATCACCATTTTCAGAGTATGTGATGCGAGAGTCGGTCATTGTACCATCAACATCAAGTACGATCAGTTCTATACTCACAGCACGCCCTTTGTACTTGGAATTCCCGCATTTTCATTGATCACTACTGCTCTGCGAAGTGCCACGGCAAGTGCTTTAAAAGCACCTTCTATAATGTGGTGTTTATTTTTACCCCGGTTATATATAAGGTGAAGAGTAAGAGGTAAATTAAACGCAAAAGCCCTAAAGAACTCTTCTACCAACTCCACATCAAAGTCACCAACTTTCCCGCCTATAGGAAGTTCATATACAAGAAAACCCCGATTAGAGAGGTCAATATCACAAGTAATACTGGCTTCATCCATCACGACTGTTGCATTACCAAAACGCTCTATGCTTTTTACCGGGTAAATCGCCTGTTTAAGTGCCTGACCGATAACTATACCCACATCTTCAACCGTATGATGATCATCAATATGCGTATCACCTGTACATTCTACTTCCAGATCTATATGTGCATGTTTGGTAAAGGCTTCAAGCATATGGTCAAAGAAACCTACACCTGTATTTATTTTAGCTTCACCTTTTCCATAAAGATTCAACTTTACAGAAATTTGTGTTTCTTTTGTCTCTCTTGTTACTTCAATCATTTTCTTCCCTCATATTTTTATTACAAATATTAATTTCTAACAATAAATGCACCTTCCAAGTCATTACTGTTCTTAAAGTCTCTTGCTTCATCTTCTGAACCGAAGCCCATCAGCCATACTCTGTAAAGCGGTTCTCCATTCCCATAAACATCATCAAACTTCTTAATGACCGGTTTATATTTGTCATACATAGAAGCAAACATCTTTCTGGTGATTTTTGCACCTTCATATTGTTTAAATGCTCCCACCTGCACACCAAAGTTACTCAATTTAATACGTGTTTCCGTATTTGTTTTCTTACGTTTTGCAATCGTTGCAGCAGATTGTACCTTACCTGCAAATCCAAGTACCTGTATAGATACTTTGGCAATGCCCATTCTATCCAGACCGATCTCTTTACCTGCAGTATAAGAACAGTCAATAATGCGACCTCTCACAAAAGGTCCTCTATCGTTTATACGTACAATGGTGCTTTTACCGTTTTGAAGATTAATGACTTTGACCATCGTATCCATTGGCCATGTTTTATGCGCTGCAGTTCTTGCATGCATGTTGTAACGTTCACCATTGCTGGTCTGTTTTCCATGAAAATTTGGTCCATACCAGCTTGAGATACCTTTCATCACCTGTCCTACTCTAACATAAGTAGGTCTGTAACTTCGACCATGTACCCTGTAAGAACGCATGGTTGATTTATGTCTGGACTTACTTGTATATTTACTTGATTTAACTGTACGCTGCTTGCTTGAACATCCGGTAAACGTCATACCGGAAGCCAACAAAGCAATGAGCAGGAAAAAGAGTGAAGCTCTCTTCATAATACCTCTATTATTTAGGGAAATACCCTTTTTATTTAGATAGATATTATCACTTTATTTGACTTTATAGTTGCTTTATTCTATTTTCTGTAGTAGGTAATTAACAATGTCCGATGAGAGCACTATTCCTGACCAGTTAACATCTCTTCAAATAACGCTTCATTTATAGGAATGAGTAAAAGCTTATCCAGCTCAAGCATATCATCATTTAAACGATTTACTGTTTTGA
>JAGGRU010000001.1 GCA_021159425.1 Sulfurovum sp. | reverse complement strand
TAGACCCTAAACCGTGATCTCTTTAATATCTGCAATACCTTTAAACGTCTTATAAACAGACCCAATAGTATTTAATCTATTCGTTTTTAAAGCTTCATCATCTGCATTGACCATGACATCATCAAAGTAACTATCTAACTCACGTTTAAGTCCAAACAACGCTTCTAGTTGTGTTTTGTAGTCTGCGTATTTTTGGTTAATTACTTTTTCGTAAGCGTTGTAAAGCGTCACTTCTGCATCTTCTTTAAATAGTGAAGTATCAATCTTTAAATCTCCGTCCAAGTCAACATCTTTAGAGATATTTGCTACACGCTTAAACGTAGAAAACTGCTCTTTGAAGGCATGGGAAGAGACAATCTCATTGAGTGCCGATACTTTCTTGGCTATCTCATTGATATCTCTTTCACCAGAAGCAAGAACCGCTGCTATAACTGAAGGGTTGGCATCGAGTGATTTATTGATACGCTCTATGATGAAATCAGAAAGCAGCTTGGTATCAAAGTCCGCATAGTTAGCTTTTAGCAGAACGATAATATCATCAATGTTGAAACCAAGATCATACGCAGTGACAATACGAACAATACCGTTTACCGCACGTCTAAGTGCAAATGGATCTTTGGAACCGGTTGGGATCCTCCCTACAGAGAAGAGCCCAAAAAGGGTATCAAGTTTGATGCTCATTGCAACAATGGATGAGAAAACAGATCTTGGAAGCTCAGCACCCTCACCTACAGGCATATACTGCTCTTTAATGGCATTATAGACAACCTCATCTTCACTCAGTGCTTTAGCATAGTAGTAACCCATAAGTCCTTGAAGTTCTGTAAACTCATACACCATCTCAGACATAAGGTCTGCTTTTGCAAGACTAACTGCCTTGTCCATCGCTTTTTCAAGTTCTACATTGTTTTTGCTACTCTCCGCCTCCACTTTTTCCATATAAAGACCTAAAAGACGTATGGCAATACGTTTTTCTCTGTTAATTTTATCGGCAAGCGTACCCAGCCCATCAATAAACTGTACTTTTTCAAGACCATCCGTAGAGAGTCCATTTTTTAAGTCATTCTTGTAAAAGAAAAGGCCATCTGCAAGACGAGGTTTGAGTACACGCTCATTTCCTGCAACTACTTTAGAGTAATCATCTGTATACGCATTAGAAACCACAACAAATTTATTGGCTATCTTCCCGTTTTCAAATACAGGAAAATAACGCTGATGCTCTTTCATGGAAGTAATGATCACTTCAGGCGGAAGTTCTAGGAAAAGTTCATCAAATGTACCTACCAATGCTTTAGGGTTTTCAGTAATGGCAACTACTTCTGCAATGAGTGATCTGTCTCTCTCTATGATAATATTGTATTCTGACTCCAAAGCATCAAACTCTGCCAGTATTTTGGACTCTCTCTCTTTAGGCATAAGCATTACTGCACCCTCAGACAGAACAGACTCATAAGAATCTATATTGGATACTTCTACAGCATCATAACTCACCATACGATGTACATAAGTTTTTGTATCCGAATTTACTCCAAAAAGTTCTACTGGTACAGAAGATTCACCCAGTCTAACTTGAAGCCATCTGATAGGTCGAATGAACTCATCCGTTCTAGATCCCCAACGCATCATCTTTCCAAATGACATAGAATTCATCCATTTTTCTAACATCTCTTGAAGAAGTGAAGTTATATCTGAACCTTTTTCTTCTTTTTTGAAATAAAGCACTTCTTTGCCATTTTTCTCAGCACGACCTAAAGCTTCAAAGTCAACACCGCATTTACGGGCAAAACCTTCTGCCGCTTTTGTTGGCTCACCATCTTTAATGGCGGCAACTAATGGAGGACCAAAAAGTTCAACTGTAGAATCTGCTTGTTTACTTGGAATTGCAGTATGTTTTAGTACAAGTCTTCTAGGAGTATAAACAAATTCAAAATCACTAGAGAGCTTATATTCTTCAAGTATATTTTTCCAAGATTTTTCTATGTTAGATACAATTTTAAGTAGTGGTATAGCAGGAAGTTCTTCTAGCCCGATTTCGATGAGTAATGCTTGTGTCATTTGGATAATCCTATATTAACGTCACTCTCGTTCCCACTCTCCTGAGTGGGAATGCATACTGCAATACAAAAAGCAAATAAAATTCTATCGTTAAAATAAACTTCTATATGCATTCCCACGGAGACCATGGGAACGAGAAAATTCTATGTGATTTTACCTAAAAGTTGGTAAATAGAGGGTTAGTCTTTATCGTCCTCATCTTTATCTGCATTATCTTTATCTTTCTTCTTTGCAGTTTCATCTGAAACATAATCATCTTCATACTCATCGATCAGATCTTTACGTCTCTCTTGCTCATCAAATTTAGATAAAAAATTATTTCTAATGATCGTAAATGTCATAAAAGAAAACAGAATGATCGCAATAATATAAAGGTAGTCTCCAAATGACATATTAATTCTCCTGTGTATTGGCTATGGTGATCTTTTCAAAACCATCATAGTTTTGACGCAAGGCATCATAGATAACAATGCCCACAGACACACCAAGGTTCAGGCTTCTTCCTTTTCCACCCATAGGAATAGTAATGCACTGTTCAGGATGTGCCAAAAGTACTTTTTCATCAATGCCTTTAGTTTCAGAACCAAATAGAATATAATCATCTTTCTTGAACTGGGCATTAAAGTAAAGATTATCTGTTTTTGTTGTTGCCATATAGCTATGTTCATCAATAGGATGTGCATCTAAAAATTCAGAAAAACTTTCCCATACAATCAAATCCAGATCTTTCCAGTAGTCAAGTCCGGCACGTTTAACTGCTTTGTCATCAATATCAAAACCAAGTGGCTTGACTAAGTGTAAAGTTGCACCAAGATTTACACAAAGACGACCTATGGTACCCGTGTTAGGTGGGATTTGTGGTTCGACCAATACGATGTTAAACATTATATATCCATTTATTGGTCGATAAATCGACCCTACGCGTTATATGTCGCATTAAAAGATAACCGTTTTATTGCCGTTAACAAATATTCTGTCATGTAATACAAGTGATAAAGCTCGGGAAAGTACTATCTTTTCGCCGTCACGCCCTGCTCTTTGCATATCTTTCCATGAAAGACGGTGGTTGACAGGAATGACATCTTGGGCGATGATCGGACCTTCATCAAGATCATCGGTAACAAAGTGTGCTGTAGCACCAATGATCTTAACACCTCTTTCAAAAGCCTGTTTGTAAGGGTTTGCACCTATAAATGCCGGCAGGAAAGAGTGATGGATATTGATGATCTTTAACTCATAGGCTTTTACAAAAGTGGGCGTTAAGATACGCATATATTTAGCAAGAACCATATAATCAAATTCATGTTTATCAATACAGTTCATCACTTTTTCTTCATGCTCTTCTCTACTTAGATCTTCTGCCGGAATATGAAAGAAAGGGATATCAAAACGTTCAACAAGTCCTTTCAATGTATCATGATTCGCTATGACACACTCTATCTCTGCACCCAACTCACCATCTGCATAACGAATGAGTATATCACCTAAAGCATGAGACTCTTTCGTTGCCAAAATAACAATTTTTTTATCTTTAGGTTCTATCACACGTATATGTGCATCTTGAGGAACAACAGATTTAACTTCCTGCAGTAATTCATCACTATCAAAAAGTCCCGTAACAACTGTACGCATAAAAAATCGACCATACTCTTTATCTACAAATTCACGGTTGTTATCGATGTTCAAGCCTCTGTCATAAAATACTTTAGAGATCTTATATACCAAGCCTTTGGCATCTTCACAGTCAATAAGTACTCTTGCTCTGTTTTCCATATTTCACCCTTTCTCGTTCCCGCAGTCTCTGTGGGAATGCATATATCGATTTATATCACTAATACGTCTAAGTCCAGCATTTTATGATGAAAGTAAAAGTCTTATTATCACCTAATGGTGGATTATATTTATTTTTACGTTTATATTGGCGTATGCATTCCCACGCAAAGCATGGGAACGAGAGAGCAGTTTGTCCTATTTACTACTATAGTCCGCAATAATATCACCCATCTCCGTACAGGTACAGATCTCTTTAGCATCATAATCCCCAATGTCACCAGTACGGTAACCTTCGCTCAGTGCTTTTTTAATAGCATCATCAATTTTATCTGCTGCTTCATTTTCACCTAAAGCATAACGTAACATCATAGATGCAGAGGAAATCGTTGCAAGCGGGTTTGCAATTCCCTGTCCGGCAATGTCCGGTGCAGAACCATGAATAGGTTCAAACAGTCCAACACCTTTTCCTGTACTGGCAGAGGGAAGAAGCCCAATAGAACCAGAAAGCATAGATGCTGCATCTGAAAGGATATCCCCAAAGATATTTCCTGTCAAGATCACATCAAATTGTTTAGGATCACGGATCAGTTGCATTGCTGCATTATCTACATACATATGTGTGAGTTCAACTTCCGGATAGTCTTTTGCAATTTCTTCTACAATCTCTCTCCAAAACTGACTTACTTCAAGTACATTAGCCTTATCTACAGAACAGATACGTTTGTCACGTTTCATAGCAATATCAAAAGCTACGATCGCAATACGCTTTACCTCTTCTCTTGTATAGATCATAGTATTGAAAGCTTTATCAACTTGGAGTTCTCTTGGTTGACCAAAGTAGATACCGCCTGTCAATTCACGAACAACCATAATATCTACGCCCTGAATAACTTCAGGTTTAAGACTTGATGCATTCACAAGTTCGTCATATACTATTGCCGGTCTGAGGTTTGCAAATGTCCCCATCTCTTTACGTAAGCCAAGTAATCCCGTTTCCGGGCGTAAATGTCTCTCAAGTGTATCCCATTTTGGTCCACCGATAGCACCAAAAAGAATGGCATCGCACTTCTTTACGCCTTTAATTGTCTCTTCCGGTAACGGCACACCTGTCTCATCAATGGCTACACCGCCAAGCAGCATCTCTTCATACTTAAGATTAAACCCTTGAGTTACAGAAACTGCATCAAGTACTTTTATAGCCTCATCAATGATTTCTGGACCTATCCCATCACCTTTGATCACGCCAATTTTATAACTTTTACTCATACTATTTTGCCTTCTCTTCTATTTCTTTTTTTGCGAATTCAATCAACCCGCCTGCATCTACCAACTCTTGCATAAACTCCGGGATAGGTGAAAACTTATATATTTTAGCCTGAGAAACATTGATTACTTCTCCCGCATCCATATCTACTCTTACTGTATCACCTTCATTTATCTCTGCTGCTTCTTCAAGCTCAAAAATAGGCAGTCCCATATTAAACGCATTTCTATAAAATATACGTGCGAATGTAGGAGCTATAATTGCAGATACACCTGCTGCTTTAAGTGCGATAGGTGCATGTTCACGACTTGAACCACAACCAAAATTCTCACCTGCAACAATAATGTCACCCACTTTCATTTTAGAAACAAACTCAGGGTCTGCATCTTCCATCACGTATTTAGCCAACTCAGATGGCTCAGATGTATTAAGATATCTTGCTGCGATGATCAGATCTGTATCGATATTATCGCCAAATTTCCAAACTTTACCTTGCAAAGTATTCCTTCATATAGAGAATTAAATCCTCTTAAAATTTTCGCGATTATAGCTAAAAAAATAAAATTTACCAAATATAGTAGCAAAAAGTAAGAAAATTTCGGTATAATCCACCTTAATTATATCTGAGGAAGTTCACCTCAAAAACCAAGGATTAAAATGGCAGCAAAAGACAGTATGAAGAATGTAGAGGCGTTATTTAAGTCCAAGAAAAAAGGTGATGTTGTTACGCTTGAAAACATTGCAAAAGAATTTAACAAACAGCCTACAGCTGCACAGGCAAAAAAGATCCACAAATTTACAACAGATGCTAAAACAGAAGTGATATCTGCTTCTGAATTTGCAAAATTCCTTACAGAAAAAGAAGCAAAAAGAAGAGAAGAAGCAAGGAAAAAACGTGCGGAAGGTGGAGAAGAAGATGAGTTTGATCTTCATAAAGAAAAAGAACTTCTAGAGTGGAGCCGTTCTGATTCTCCTGTGAGAATGTACCTTCGTGAAATGGGAAAAATACCACTTCTTACAAAAGAAGAAGAGGTTGATCTCTCTATGCGTATTGAAGAGGGTGAAGATATCATCATCGATGCTATCTGTTCTGTACCTTACCTCATCGGCTACATCCTTAACTATAAAGAACCCTTGCTTAATCGTGAAAGACGTGTAAAAGAACTGTTTAAAAGTTTTGAAGATGAAAAAGTCGAAGCAGCAGATGATAAAGAAGAGAGTACCGGTGAGTCTACTGTAGAGAAGGTAAAAGAAGCACCCAAAGACAATAAAAGAGTGAAACAGGTCATTGAAAGTTTTAAAAAACTTGAAAAAGCAAAAAAAGAGTGGATGAAATCCCGTGATGAACTTGATACTTTTATGAAGACAGAAACTGATCCTGTTAAAGTACTTCATGAACGTCTTAAGATCGCATTCAAAAAAGAGCAGCTTAAAGCATCTCTTCTAGACCTTGGTCCAACATCCAAACTCATCAATGAACTTGTAAAAGCAATGGAAACTGCTCTTACCTCTGATGACAGTTTCGATAAAGAGTTAAAAAGACTGGAATATAAACTTCCCCTTTTCAATGACATGTTAAAAGAAAACCACCAAAAGATCTTAAATAACATCATCAATATGGATAAAGATGACATTATTGATTCTGTTCCTGAGACTACGATGGTAAGTACTTATGTTGAAATTAAAAAACTCTTTGAAACAAGAGAAGCAAGCAAAGGCAGTTTTGACCTTTCAGAAGAGAAACTTAAAGATATTCTAAATCAGATACGTCAGGGTAAAGCAAAATCTGAAGTAGCGAAAACACGTATGGCAAAGTCAAACCTTAGACTGGTTGTCTCTATTGCCAAGCGTTATACAAACAGAGGGCTACCATTCCTTGACCTTATCCAAGAGGGTAACATCGGTCTTATGAAAGCGGTTGATAAATTTGAGTATGAAAAAGGTTACAAATTTTCCACATACGCAACATGGTGGATACGTCAGGCTATCTCCCGTGCCATTGCAGATCAGGCAAGAACGATCCGTATTCCTATTCATATGATCGAAACAATTAACCGCATTAACAAGATCATAAGAAAACACCTTCAGGAAACAGGAAAAGAGCCGGATCTCGATACGATCGCGGAAGAGGTAGGACTTTCTGTAGATAAAGTGAAAAATGTCATCAAGATCACAAAAGAGCCAGTTTCGCTTGAAACACCGGTAGGTGATGAAGATGATGGTAGATTTGGTGACTTTATTGAAGATAAAACAACGCTTTCACCAACAGATGTAGTCCTTAAAGATGATCTTAACAACCAGATAGATGAAGTCCTTGACCAGCTTAACGAAAGAGAAAAAGCAGTTATCCGTATGCGTTTTGGTCTTTTGGAAGATGAAAGTGACAGAACACTTGAAGAGATCGGTAAAGAACTCTCAGTCACACGTGAAAGAGTAAGACAGATAGAATCTTCTGCTATTAAGAAACTTAAACACCCTAAAGTGGGTAGAAAACTTAAAAATTATATAGAAGAATAAACGTAGGGTCGCACCTAAAGGTATTTCCTTTGGGCATTTATCGACCTTATATTTTGGTCGGTGAACCGACCCTACATATTTAGGAAAGCACAAATGCATTCATCTCCCTCTTTTTTCACCCTCATCATCGGTACAGAGATCCTTAACCGTCGCAGAACAGACAAACACTTTGACTTTGTGAGCAAAGCTCTTATGAAAAAAGGGCATAAGCTTTCGGGTTCTTTCATTATTGAGGATGACCCGGCACTTATTGTGCAGACTATTAAATTCATCGCATCTCAGCCAAACCCTGTACTTTTTTCTTTTGGCGGTATAGGGTCTACTCCTGATGACTATACTAGAAAGTGTGCTGCTATTGCACTGAAAGACGGTAATCTTTCTGTACATAAAGAAGCAAAAGAGATCATAGAAAACAAATTAGGTGAAAATGCCTACCCACATCCTATTAAGATGGCAGAACTTCCAAAAGGTGCGAAACTTTTAGATAACCCTGTGAACAAAATGCCTGCATTCTCTTTAGATGAACGTTTCTTTTTTATGCCCGGTTTTCCGGAAATGAGTCATCCTATGGTAGAGGTTATTTTAGAAAAATTAATTCCCAATAAAAAAGAGTATTATCGTCATACACTCACTGCTTTATGTAAGGAAAATGAACTCATTGAAGTCATGGAGAAGATGCCTAATGATGTGGAATTCTCTTCTTTGCCTAAACTATATTCTGACGGATGGAGAGTTTCTATTTCTGTCGCATCACATAATGAAAAATTGGCTCTTCAAGCCTTTCAAATGTATGTAGAGACACTTGATAAAAAAGAGATAGTCTACGGTCTGCATGATGAGAACAATGATTAATAATGGGATACCTGGAAACACTTAAACATCCGGTGATCGCCAGACTTTCACTCATACAACTCATCTCTTACTTTGGAACATGGTTTTCACAAGTAGCCATCTTCTCTATGATCGTTGCTTATGGGGCAGATGCTATCACCATTGCTTTCACGGCTGCTATGGCAATGTTACCTGCTGTCATCCTGGCTCCTGTTATCGGTATTATCATAGACCGCGTTGACTTTAAAAAACTTATGATGACACTGCTGCTTATTGAAATAGCTATGACTTTAAGTTTTACATTTATCAATTCACTGGAGTATGTCTGGGTACTAATGCTCCTTATTTTTATTCGATCCTCCGCTGCTTCCCTGCTCTTCTCTGCAGAGATGGCACTTTTCCCAAAGATCGTAAAAGGTGAAATGCTGAAAAACACCAATGAGATCCATTCTATCATCTGGTCTTTATCTTATGCCTCAGGTATGGCAGTCGGTGGGATAATCACTTATTATGTAGGTTATGATGCAGCATTCATCATCGATGCTGTTCTTTATAGCATTGCGGCTCTACTGTTACTTGGACTCAAATTATCACTTGAAAAAGCTGTACATACAGACTCAAACTGGCAAATGTTCAAAGATGGATTTAACTATCTGAAGTCAAGAAAAAAGATACTCCACCTTATCTTTCTGCATGCGGCTATTGGACTCACCTCTTTTGATGCACTCATTACCCTGCTCGCAGATTTTCAATACAAAGAGATCATTGCTGTACCTTTGACCATAGGACTGATGAATGCGACCAGGGCAGTAGGTCTAATGATAGGACCATTTATCATAGGGAAGATCATTAACAAAGAAAATTTACATTATTTCTTTCTCTTGCAGGGATTTGCTATCATTTTATGGTCAAAAATGGAGTACAATTTTTATTTAGGTCTTATTGCATTGTTTGTAACAGGGTTTTTCATTACAACACTCTGGTCATACACATATCTGCTCATACAGGAAGAGACAGAAGCAAAATATATGGGAAGAGTGATCTCCTATAATGATATGTTCTTCATGCTTTCCAATGTTACCACTGCTCTCTTCATTGGGTATGCCTCCAAAGGCGGTATTTCACTGGAAAGCATTACTATGGTTTTAGGATTTGGGTTTGTCTTTGTCGCACTCTACTATCTGTGGTTTAAAAAAAGATATCTTTAAATCCGGAATTATAATATATTTTTTATAGATTCTTTTCTATGAGTTCTAATACAAAACTGATCTCTTTAGCAGAAAGTTTCCCAAACTTTTTATAGACCAATTTTCCACTCTTATCAAAGACCAGAATATCAGAATTATCATCTGCAAGATTCCACTTATTGACTAAAACTTTCTTTTTGTCTTTCACATAGATCGTGTCAGGGAACTCTTTTTGTTTGGCTTCTAGTTTAGATTCTAGAACAACATTAGGCAACCAGGTAGCTGCAAGGTTTATCATAGCAACTGAAGCATATTTCTTTCTGTCAAAATGACGCTTTTTCAGTGCCTGAATTAAAGGTTCATTCAGCTTTCTTTCATCCGGGTCAACATAAAAAAGTATATGTACCTTTCCCTTGAGCATCTTGGAATTCCATGCAGTTCCATCCGTTCTGCCACCATTGTCTCCATCCAGTACTATACTGCTTGGGGTTTTACCCAACTCTACCGCTACCGCAGATCCCACTAACACTAAAAAACCTAAAACTATCTTATTCATTAAAAACCTTGCTGACTTTTTCTATTGTCCAAATACCTGCCTACACCGGCAGCAATACCTTCAGCAATTTTATCTTGATACCCGGAGGTATGGAGTCTTGCACGCTCTTTTGGATTCGTAAGATACCCAACTTCAACAAGTATGGAAGGTCTGCTTGCTCCTACAAGAATGTAAAAAGGTCCGGGTTTTGCTCCACCATTTTTCACACCTTTATACTTACTGTTAAGACTTTTCATCATACCGTTTTGTACATCGATCGCTAATTTATGTGAATGAATGACCTTGGGACCCGCAAGTACCGAATCAACAATGACATCCTGACTTAGTTTGTCAGTACCTTGCAACACTGAAGCATTTTCTCTGGTTGCAATACGTTGAGATCTGGCATCTCTCGTTTTTTGTAAAAAGTAAGTCTCCACACCCTCAACAATATTATAACGGCTCTTATTTGCAATGGCATTCGCATGGATGGAAATAAATACTTTTGCATCTTTATGGTCTGCAATTCTTGTACGCTGTCCCAGCTTTAAAAACCTGTCTGTATTTCTTGTAAGAGCAACCCTGTACCCTTCACTTTTCAATTCTTTATAGAGCTTCCTGGCAATTTTCAACACCAGGTCTTTCTCTTTTTTGCCTCCACTGAAAGCACCGGAATCATGACCACCATGACCTGCATCTATCACTACAAGATCTGAAGACCTGTCAGGACCTCCACAGCCTACTATTAAAAACAGTACGGCAAATCCAAATAATATTTTTTTCATATTCATCATTCTTTTATCCTTTTTAAAATTCTATCTCTTTTTGTCTGTTATTCAAATAATTATTCACACCTTCAGCAATACCTTTAGCCAGAAGTTCCTGATAAGCCGGTGTAAACAATCTTTTACGCTCACGTGGATGTGAGATATATCCTACTTCAACTAAAATTGACGGTCTGCTGGCACCCACCAGTACCCAGAATGGTGCATTCCTGACACCACCATCTTTGACATCTTTATATCGACTGTGCAAATTGGTCATGATGCGTCTATGCACATCTATTGCCAACTTGTTTGATTGGACTATTTTTGGTCCATTCAATACAGAATCAATAATGACTGTTTTACTTAACTTGCTTCCTGCACCTTTAAGTACTGCTTTATTTTCTCTGGCAGCGATTCGTTGAGATCTGGCATCTCTGGTATTTTGTAAAAAAAATGTCTCAACCCCGTGTATTTTATTTCTTTTTCTTTTGGGCACGGAGTTTGCATGAAGAGAAATGAATACTTTTGCATCTTTTTTATCTGCAATACGTGTTCGTTGCGACAGTTTTAAAAAACGGTCATTTTTTCGTGTCATATAAACTGTATATCCACGTTTTTTCAATTGTCTCTCCAAGCGTTTGGCAATTTGCAATACAAGATCTTTCTCTTTTTTACCTCCGCCTATGGCACCTGGGTCATGCCCGCCATGCCCTGCATCAATAACTATGCGTCCACCTCTTACATGCGTACTTGTATCCATAGGCATAATATAAGGTTCTTCTTTCTCAGCAATATGTACGACCGGAGTACTTTTCACTTTTTTTACTTTTTTTGCTTGTTTGATTTTTTTGTTTTTTAGTTTTTTGGTTTTTGCTTTTACGATGTTTTTCTTTGCATAACTTGACCTTTTGCTGCTTTTATACTTTGGCAAAGGGATATGATAAGAGTTGTATGAAAACATTGGTTTGTAAGGAGCACAGGCATAAGGTCTGTCTACCTCAAGAACCACTCTGACAATATTTTTTTTATATTGAGAAACTCTGATAGAACGGCAGTGTGAACTTTCTACATTTCTACCTAGCTTTTTACTGGCCATACGTGCATTTTTTATATCAAATACTTTTCTTGTAGGGTTATCTAAGGTAAAAAATTTTATTAGTTTTTTATTGTAAGCTTTATTGAATTGTAATCTCAGTTCACCTTTTTTTACTTCTACTTTATTTAAAATAGAGATGGAAGAAAAAAGGCTTGTCGAAGTGACAATAAATAAAAGAAAGATCTTAAGCAGTTTCACTCTATGACTCTTCTCCAACCATCAATTTGTTCATTAACTCTTTCACTGTTATGATCTCATTCAGACGATATCCATTTGATCCGGTAAAGAAAAGTCCACTTTCTACCTTTCCGTCATACGCGTCAGAGAGTCTGTCTGCAATACAGTAACCCACTACTTTTGCCTCTTCACCTCTGTTACACGGTGCAACACAGTTTGATATACAGGCTATCTTTGGTGCAGTATGTTCTTCTATCATCTCCTGGAGATGTGTTTTAACACCACGTGCAGGATACCCTACAGGTGATTTGAGAAGCGTGATCGTATCTTCTGTTGAATCAAGAATAACCTGTTTAAAGTTCTCATGGGCATCACATTCAACTGTACCTATGAAACGTGTCCCCATCTGTACTGCAGATGCACCCAGCTCCATCATTTTAACAATATCATCATGATCCCAAACACCACCTGCTGCTATGACAGGTATA
>JAGGRU010000026.1 GCA_021159425.1 Sulfurovum sp. | reverse complement strand
AAGGGTATCCACCAGGGGCACCCCTACAAAAGTATATACAAACCCTTGTGTTGGGGATGAATCGTACTTAAAAAAGCAGTTCTCAGAGTTGAAAAAAGATGAAAAATACCATCCAGCAATCTTAACTTTAGAAAAAAAACACCATTTTGGAAAACTTTATAAAGAAAACTACAAAATTTGGCTAAAATTGCATCAAGAAACGGGAGTGGAATTTGATCTGCTTTATGACCCTCTAGGATGGCGGGTCTTACTTGCACATCCAGAAGTTTTTTCTAAACCTACACTGTACATCCATCAGGGTGGTGTATTGGGTAATGAGAGTATGCTCCCAAGATATGAACGGAAATACAAAGTGTAGGGTGTTGTACCCTTACAACACCGATAATTAGGATAAAAATGAAAATATTTTACAGCAGTGACGATACATTTGAAGCAAATTTTAATGAATTACTTCAGCGTGGCAAGATGGATATAGAGGGCGTAACAAGCATTGTATCTGGACTTTTGAAAGAGATACAAACAGAAGGTAACAAAGCTTTAAAATCTCAAATTGCAAGGTTTGACAGATGGGAACCAAAATCAGATGATGAGCTTTTAGTCTCAAGAGATGATATGGCTAAAGCGTATGAAAATATTGATCCCATATTGCGTGATGCTTTGCATCTTGCCTATGACAGAATCGAAAATTATCACCAGAAACTTATGCCAAAAACCTGGATGGATACAGAAGCCAATGGAACGATCTTGGGACAAAAGGTAACTGCTGTAGATAGAGCAGGACTTTATATTCCCGGTGGGAAAGCTGCGTATCCTTCTTCATTGCTTATGAATGTGATCCCTGCACAGGTAGCAGGGGTAGAAGAGATCGTTATTTGTACCCCGGCACCGGACAATGAACTGAATGAATTGCTTCTTGCTGCCTGCCATCTTTGTAAAGTGACACAGGTTTTCAGAGTAGGCGGTGCATCTGCTATTGGAGCCATGGCATATGGTACAGAGACCATCCCTAAAGTAGATGTGATCACGGGTCCCGGTAATATATTTGTTGCTACTGCCAAGAAGTTGGTTTATGGTGAAGTGAATATTGATATGATCGCAGGACCATCAGAAATCGGTATTTTAGCGGATGAAACAGCAAGAGAAGACTATTTGGCTATTGATCTGCTTTCACAGGCAGAACATGATGAAATGGCTTCTTCTATTTTGATCACTACCGATAGCGAATTGGCAAACAGAGTCAGTGACAAGGTAGAAGAATTCCTTGCTACACTTTCACGTGAAGAGATCGCAAGAAAGTCCATAGAAGAGAGAGGAGCTATCATCGTAGCTCATGATATGGATGAAGCTATAGCTCTCATGAATGATATAGCACCGGAACACTTGGAAGTTGTCACCAAAGACCCTATGAGCCTGTTGGACAGTATCAAACATGCAGGAGCGATCTTCTTAGGTGAAAATACACCTGAACCTATAGGTGACTATGTAGCAGGACCTAACCATACACTTCCTACAGGCGGAACAGCAAAATTCTTCTCACCTCTTTCGGTAGAGAACTTTTTGAAAAAGTCTTCAATTATCTCTATGTCTAAACAGGGTATGAAAGAGATAGGTGAACAATGTGCACTTATTGCAAATACTGAGGGGTTAACAGCCCATGAAGAGTCAGTTAGAATTAGATTGAGAGATTAAATTTTTTTAAAGACTAATACGCTTTTTACATACTTTGAGCTATTATATTGGTTATTACATTTATGATGAGGTAGATATGAATTTTAAGAAGAGTATTTTAGTGAGTATGGCAGCAGCCTTTTTGTTGGCAGGTTGTATGGGCAGTACAGATGAAGTTGAAGAGTTTAATAAGCCGGCACTTCACTGGTACAAAAAGATTGGTGACAGTATTTCCAAGAACAATATGGATAAAGCTGATGCTTATTACATTTCACTAAAGAGTGAACATATGCGTTCACCGCTTATGCCGACTGCTATGAATATGCTTGCTAACGCACATATGGTACAGGAAGAGTATCTTTTGGCAAATTATTACCTGGATGAGTACAATAAACGTTATGGGGAAGAGCGTACAAGAGAATATACGGACTTTCTAAAACTTAAAGCATCATTTCTTGGGGTTAGAGATGTCTATAAAGATCAAAAACTCATCATGGACAGCATAAGTAATGCAAATAAATATTTAATGCGTTATCCAGGTTCAGAGTATGCACCACTTGTGAATACCATACTCATTAGACTTCATATGAGTCAATATCTGCTTAATGAAAACATTGCAGCCTTGTATGACCGTACAGGTAAAGAAGAAGCAGGAAAGATATACAGAGCGAAAAATAAAGGTTCTGTTGTAGATCTGGCAGATATTACCCCTCCAAAGCAAGGGATTATCGGGATGGTATTTGACTAATGCAACTCAGCGATTATGACGCATTTCCTACTACTTTACCTATTGTTGTAGAGGATGAACTTTTTCTTTATCCTTTTATGATCAGCCCTATCTTTTTGACAGATCAGAAAGATATAGATGCGGCCACGGATGCTATGGAAAACAACTCTTTGCTTTTTGTGACCTCTTCTGTATCAGGGAAAGAAGGAAGTCGTGATTTTAATGCCATGTACAAGGTAGGAGTAGTTGGCTCCATTATGCGTAAAGTGCACATACCTGACGGAAGAGTGAAGATACTTTTTCAAGGGCTTGCCCGCGGAGAGATAATGGATCCTGTGCAAGGTGACTTTAATCGTGCGGTGATAGATATTGTCAAATTAGACAGTTTCAATAAATTGAAAGTAGATGCCCTTATGGGTATCTTGCGAGATAAAATAAAGCAGCTCTCCTCTCTAAGCAGTCATTTTCCCGCAGATCTTGTGCGTACCATAGAAGAGAATGATGAGCCTCACCGCATAGCAGATCTGGTCTCTTCCATGTTGAAGCTGGACAAAGAAGTGGCTTATGCACTCTACATAGAGCCAAATATAGAGAAACGGCTTTTAGGACTCATTGATGTGGTGACTTCTGAAATGGAAGCTGCAAAAGTGCAAAGAGAGATACGGACGAAAGTTCACTCTAAAATAGAACAGACCAATAAAGAATATTTCCTTAAAGAGCAGCTTAAAGAGATACAGCAGGAATTGGGTACAGATACACAGCGTGAAGAGGAGATCGCCACTTTCAGAGAAAAAGTAGCGGCACTTAAACCTCATATGAATGAAGATGCCTTTAAAGAGATAAGTAAACAGTTAGATCGTTTTGCACGTATGCATCCTGAAAGTGGTGAAGCACAAACGGTGCAAAGCTATCTGGAGTGGGTACTTGAACTTCCATTTGGAAAACTAAGTAAGAAGAATCTCTCTGTGCATGATGTCTCTGCTGAACTTGACAAAGACCACTACTCTTTGGAAAAGCCAAAAGAGCGTATTGTTGAATTCTTCTCAGTGAGAGAACTGGCAATGCTCAGAGGTATCAAAGCTAAAGAGATCGGTGGTGTTATTTTATGTTTTGCAGGACCTCCGGGTGTGGGTAAAACCTCACTTGCAAACTCCATTGCAACAGCACTTGGACGACCGCTTGTACGTATGGCACTTGGCGGTCTTGAAGATGTGAATGAGCTTAGAGGTCACAGACGAACCTATGTTGGTGCCATGCCGGGCAGGGTTGTGCAGGGGCTTATAGAAGCAAAAAGCATGGATCCTGTCATTGTACTTGATGAGATAGACAAAGTAGGGAGAAGCATGCGTGGAGACCCGACAGCAGCACTGCTTGAAATACTTGATCCTGAACAGAACTCTAAATACAGAGATTACTATTTGAATTTCAATATTGATTTGAGCAAAGCGATCTTTATTGCCACTGCAAATGATGTAGGACGTATACCTGCAGCTCTGCGTGACAGGATGGAATTCATAGGTTTGAACTCTTATACGCCTAAAGAGAAATTTGAAATTGCAAAACGCTATCTTATACCGCAGGAGCTGAAAAAACATGCCCTTAAGCGTAGAGAATTTTCTATTTCAGATAAAGCGCTTAAAATACTCATAGATGAATATACAAGGGAAGCAGGTGTAAGAAATTTGCGTCGCAGACTGGCTTCACTTATGAGAAAAGCTGCAAGAAAACTTTTAGAAGACAAAACAAAAGATGCGATACGTATCAGTAAAAAGAACTTGAACAAATATGTAGATAAAAAAGTATTTGAAATATCTTTAGTGGATTCCAAGCCTCAAGTAGGTGTGGTCAGTGGACTTGCATGGACTGCTGTTGGTGGTGATGTTCTGACCATAGAGGCGATCAAGATCAAAGGAAAGGGGCTTCTTCAGCTTACCGGGTCTTTGGGTGATGTAATGAAAGAGTCTGTACGTATTGCGCATTCTGTTGTAAAGATACTGATAGACCAAAAGAAGTTAAAAATTCCCAGCTCTGTGATACCCAGAAGTTTGAAAGAACGTGATGAGGGTATAGTTGTAGATGCCTCTGAAGTGTATAAGCGTTATGACCTTCATATTCATGTTCCTGAGGGTGCAACACCAAAAGACGGTCCATCTGCCGGAATTGCCATGGTAAGTACTATAGCATCTATTTTGAGTAATCGAAAAATAGATAACAAAGTGGCTATGACCGGAGAAGTGACGCTTACAGGAAAAGTTCTCCCCATAGGCGGATTAAAAGAAAAACTGATCGCAGCATACAAAGCAGGTGTGACCAAAGCACTTATACCGCAGAAAAATTACGAACGTGACCTGGCTGATATTCCAAGTGAAGTAAAAGACAATATAAAAATTATTGGGGTGTCATCTGTGGATGAGGTTTTAAAAGAAGTGTTTGTGTAGGGTCGGTTCACCGACCAAAGAATTATATAACGTTAGGTCGGTAAACCGACCCTACGATTTACGACCACTGAGCTATTTTAGCGAAGAGGTCATCTGCTTTAATCGGTTTTCTTAAAAAGTCATTTGCCCCATTGTCAAATACTTCCCTTTTTCTGGAATCATCTGTTGACAACACGATAACAGGAATATGGGAATTTGCCATATCTGACCTGAAGATCTTTAGAAACGCTATACCATCCAGGATCGGCATCACAATATCCAGTAAGATAAGATTGATGTCAGATTCTTTTTTCAACTTGTCGAGCGCATCAGAACCATCCTCTGCCTCCAGTATATCTGTTACATCAGGGTTCTTTTTTAAAAGAGTTTGTAATAGTTTTCTGTTGATGAAGTCATCATCAACGATTAATACTTTAAGTGCCATCTGTTTATCCTCTATGTGTGTTAATAAGAGCTTCAATCTCTTCTTTGGAATTTATCGACGTAATTATCAGCAGATCATCATTGGATTGACTGATACTGTCTGCAGCAAGATCTTTGTCTGTAAATAAAACATCATAATGTGCCAATGTCAGTTCATTTTCAAGTAAATCTGTATTGTCCAAAACGTTATAATCATACCCTAAATTTTCAATGACTTTAGTAAGTACTTTTTTCTCTATAAGAAATCTTTTAGCAATTAAAATGATTTTTCCTGATTTTATTTTGTGCGATAAAAATTTGTTCAGTATATAGAGTAATTCATTTGTTTCAATAGGTTTTGCAATATACTCATCCATACCTTCGCTCATGAATTTTTCACTGTCACCTTTAAGTGCATTCGCTGTCAAGGCTACAATAGGTACGTGTGTCAGCTTTTTATCTTTTTCATAGTCAAGTATTTTATGTGTAGCTTCAATACCATCCATGACCGGCATTTGAATATCCATGAAAAGAAGATCATAGTTGGTTTTTCTGCGTTTTTCCAATGATTCAAGACCATTGTTCGCTACGTCAACTGTAACACCATACGCTTCCAGTATACGAGTAATGAGTTTTTGATTGATAATATTATCTTCTGTAACCAATATTTTCGCATCAAACTTTGTTATTGCTACAGTTTCTTCAATAATTTTCGTTGCTATACCTGTTGTTTCAGTTAAAATATTTTTTACTTTAGTCAATGTAATAGGTTTATAAATGACTTGCGCTTGATCTATATTAAGTGCTTCAATTTTAGACCGACTTGTAATATTTGCAATAACAACAAGTTTGGAACGGTCAATATTGCCAATGGCATCTAAAATATTTTGTCCTGCTTTGTCCAGATCGATCCAGTAATTTTTACATACATCATTGTCACTTAACTTTTTCAAGTCTCCAACGGATTCAAAATGTTCCACTTCAAGGCCAAAGTATTTAAAGTATTTTTGAAGATCACTGTCCAGCCTTGTTGCTGTGTCCTGCTCATATTTACCGATAGTGAGATCGGTGAAAGCATGTGCATAGTTAGGCTCAGTTGAAGTTATTTCTTCAAGTGCTATAGTGAAGTAGAATGTTGTACCATGGTCTTGCGTACTTTCAAGTTCAAGTTCACCACCCATGAGTTCCACGTATTGACTGGAAATTGTAAGTCCAAGACCTGTACCGCCAAATTTACGTGTAACAGATACATCTGCCTGTGAGAATGCGTCAAAGATATGTGATTGTTTATCTTTCGAGATTCCAACACCATTATCCTGAACAGAGAATTTAATATGATTATCGCTATCTTTAACTTTCTCTATAGTAAGGTTGACCTCTCCTCCGTAATTCGTAAACTTAATGGCATTCGAAAGAAGATTAACAATGATCTCTTTGATCTTAATTGGATCACCTTTAAGTTTGTTGGAGATAGCAGGATCCATATAGAAATTAAGATCAATATTTTTTTCTGCTGCCGCAACTGCATATATTTCAATAGCAGATTCAAATTCTTTAGCTGTATCAAATACAATATCTTCAATTTCGACCTTATTACTTTCAATTTTTGAAAGATCAAGAATATTGTTAATAATGTCTAGAAGGTTTTCTGAACTTTTATCGATAATAGAAAGGAATTCATTCTGTTCTGCTGTGAGGTCAGTACTTTTTAGAATTTCAGTGAACCCTACAATACCGTTAAGCGGAGTACGAATTTCATGTGACATATTTGCCAGGAAGAGTGATTTTGCTTCATTTGCTTTTACGGCAGTAAGTTTATCTTCTTTAGCTGTGTTTACCAGTGCCTCCAGGAATCTATAGGCTTCTTTTGTCCCCTCGTGTGTATCGAGCTCAATATTTTCAATAGTTGCAGTATCTGAAGCGAGGTACTGCTCAGAGCTCTTCATCTCTTCAACAGCTTTGTTAAGTACGTCTTGCAGCTCTTTAATGTTTTTTGCAATATCTCTTGCTGTATGATAACCAAGGAATGCCAAAATGAAACTCATGAGTAAGATCATTGAAGCAATACCAAGAAGGATGAGTTGTTTTTGAAGATATGCCTCATTTTTTTCCCAAAGCCTGCTTGAAGTCATTAATTCTGCTTTTGACAGAAGTAGAATTTTTTTACCTTGTAGTTTGAACCATGCTATTTTTCCTTGTGAATAGTTAGTATTATAGATATCTGTCTGAATAACTGAAGATGTTTCTTCAAGTTTTTTAAAGATCTCTTTGGCTTTGGGATCATTAAATATTTTTTCCAGGTTTACATGGAGAATATCGTCATTTACCAGCTTAATATCAAAGGTATTTGCCTTTGTTTTGAATTGATTCCATAAAGTGATCTCCTCAAATGACATTGGGGATCTTTTTGTCATGTGGTAAGCCATAAATCCTCTTTCGAGTTCAGCATTTTCTTTTGCAGTAGAGAGTTGTAACAGTGAAGATATTAGAGAAGAGATATCTGTATTGAGGGCAAAGTTTTTAATTTGTGCAATATTATCCAAGGTAGGTGTGGAAAATTTTTGAGTATAGCCATCAAAAAAGATTTTTTTGAAATCTTCACCTTGATCATCTACACTCTTTCTAAGTGCTGAAATACTGTTTAAGTTGTTTAGTAATTTATTGTATTGGGCAGTATTAATTGAATCACTCTTGCCTAGAAAGTGAAGAATCAGAGGAGCGTAGCTTGTATCTGCAAGGACCAGTTTTTGCTTGAGTGCTTTAAATGATTTGTCTGTACTTGTTCTCTGCTTTGTCAATGAAGCAGAGAATTCTTTTCCGGCACTTCCCAAATATAGTGAAGTTAATCCACGCTCTTTGCTGATCTGTACCAGTGTACTGTTTAGTGCGGCATTGTTCTTAAGTATTGTTTTGAATGCATTTGCTTTTTCAAAGTTCAGATATGAAGTTACAAAGAAATAACCGGACAGTAGAATAAGAAATACAATTGGAATAATTCCAACTATCTTAAGTCTATTACGAATAGTCATGTTTTATTTCCTTTCCATTTCGGATCTAAGGTTAATTTCATTTTCAAAAGATAAAAACAGTCCCCAGTATTCTTTGATTAAATTTTTCAAGTTGTTACTGTCTTCACAAAGCTGTATTTTGTACAGTGAATCTGAAAGGGCAGTAATACGAAGATTACTGGCTGCTCCTTTTAATAAATGACCTATGTTCTGTATTGTATTCAGGTCACCCTGCTCATAAGCACTCAGCATTTTCTCTGTTTCTGTATGCACCTGTTCTGTAAAGTCATGCACAAACTCTTCAATAAGCTCTATGGGTAAACTCAAATCATTGGCAGCTTCTTCTATTTGAAAATCAAAATGTATAGGTCTCACATTATCAAGGTTTATGATACCAAAGCTCTCTGCAGTGATGTCTTTTTCAACTACAGGATCAGTATCTTCTACATGAAATTTTATCTCCTCTTCAAAAATATTGATCTGTGTTGTGGTAAGTCTGGCTATGGTTGCATATAAAGATTCTATAAGTGAATCCCGGTCATCCGGTTTAGAATTTTCTATTTGTTCAATAATATTTGTAATGACAGGTAAATGTAAAATGTCGGAAAGATGAGAAAGTGTACTTATGGCATGATAATATTTTTTTTCTTCACTGTTTTTTAAATCTTCTTCTAATGCCAAGGCAGTATCAATATACTCATTTAAAAAGTTTTCATAGTCCTTTGTTGAAATACCTATCTCTTGACTAATATTCTCTATATCTATAACGATAGGGCTGGTATTGTCTTCAAGTCCTTCTGTCGTTGCCTCTTTATCTACTGTTTCTTGATCTGCAGTCTCTTCCGCTGTTGCCTCTTCTACAGTAGATATGAGATCAAAAGGTTCATCCTCAAATAATATTTTCTCTTCTTTTTTCTCTTTAACTTCTTCTGCATCAGACATAAGGTCAAAAAGCTCATCATTGCTTACAGATATTTTATCTTCTGCAGATGGATGAATGTGTACTAAAGTAATATCTCCCAATATCCCGGAGAGCATGTGATTTTGTGCCGGGTATGATTTTAACCCATTTTTTGTAGTAATTGTGACCTCTTCACTTGATGTTGTGAATTTAATCTCACCCAAGGCGATCTTCGTATAAAGTTCATTGATGTTTTTTACAGACAGTAATTCCAGAAGACTACTGTCTGCAGCGATGATATGCTCTGTATGGTTAACTATATAATACATTTTATGTATAACTCCTTTTTGATTGACTATATTTTATCCGTTTTTTTAGTAAATCTGATTTAATACCAGGCTTTATTATTGAGTAATGATATTTGAAGTTTTCTTATTGGTCACTTTTTCTATCTCTTCTCTTGAAGCACTTTCAATGGCTTCAAATGTGCCAAAATAATCGATCAGTTTTTTAACCGTTGCTTTTCCTATTCCTTTTTTATTGAGTAGAGAAATTTGAGTATCATTTTTTCTTTTTAAATTTTGATGGTAAGTAATAGCATAACGATGTGCTTCATCTCTCTGTCTTTGTATCCAATGTAGACGCGGGTCGTTTGACTTTAATTCCATGATGCCATGGGCTGTATAGAGTATATCTTTTGCCGCACCTTTTGCCCTATGCGCTTTTGCATCAAGTTTTTCTTTTGCTATGGCAATGACATTTAAGTTGACATTTTCTTCTTTTAACAGTGCACGCGCAAGGTTTAAATTGGCTTGTCCCCCATCGAGTATCCATAGATCCGGAGCAGGTCTGTTTTTAAAATCTGCTATACGTCGAGAGAGCATCTCTTTCATCTGTCCATACTCATCACGGGCTTCCAGCTTGTAGCGTCTGTAAGCACTTTTATCCCATTTTCCTTCATCCCACACTACCATACCGCCGACTATTGCAACTCCCATCATATGAGAGTTATCGAATGTTTCAATACGGTAAGGAATGACAGTGAGATCAAAGATATCAGCTATTTTTTGTTCCATAAGGGTATCACTCTGTTTTTTACGGAGCAACTCTTCACAGTTTTGGACTGCAAGAGAGATCAGTTTGGCTTTTGGACCACGCTGTGGGGTGAAAATTTCTATTTTTTTTCCGAAACGAGTGCTAAGTGTCTGTGCAACCTGCTGTTCATCTTCAAATGAGTGTGCGGTGAGTATCTGTTTTGATATATGGGGTGTATCTATCGTATAAAATTCTAAAAGTGCCTGCTTATATGCTTCATTTTCATCAAAAATATGCGTATGTCTAAAGTAGGTATAGGTAGAAGAGATGATCTTTCCGGCACGCATGAAGAGTTTTACGATCACACCTCTCTCGTCTCCGTTTTGAATGGCAAAAATATCCAGGTCGAGTTCATTTGCCAGATCAATGTTTGAGGAAATGCTAAGAGAGGTGATGGCGTGAATATTATCTCTCATATTTCCTGCTTCTTCGTAACGTTCTTGTATAGCCAGGTTTGTCATCTTTGCTTCAAGGATAGAGATGAGTTTTTTACGTTTGACAATAGCATGTTTTGCTTCTGTAACTATTTGACCATAAGCTGCAGGAGTGACTTTCCCTTCACAGGGAGCTAGACATTTGTTTATTTGGTAAAAAAGACAAGCTTTTCCTTCTGCGAGACAAGATTTTTTCTGTACAAGAGGATAGACTTCATACAGTGCATCAAGCAGTGCTTTTCCTCCTGTTGGAAAGGGGCCGTAATAAGTGATATTTTTACCTTTGATCGCTTTCCTTGTTATTTCAAAGCGTGGATAAGGCTTTGATTCATCTATATAGATATAAGGATAGGTTTTGTCATCCCGTAATAAGATATTGTATTTTGGTTTAAGCTGTTTAATGAGAGAATTTTCTAAAATGAGTGCATCTTCTTCTGTTTCAACTACAATATATTCCAGTTTTTTTGCTTCATGCAGCATTTTAATGATACGTGGACTCTGCGTTGGATTAGGTTGTAATTGGGGAGTAAATCGCCAATAACTTTTCACTCTGTTTTTTAAGTTTTTAGCTTTTCCTACGTAGAGAAGTTTTCCTTTTTCATCAAAGTATTGATAAACCCCTGCACAGGAAGGAAGATTTTGGATGACATCTTTCATTTAAATTTCTTTTGCAGATTGTTCTTGGAGTTGTTTTTTGATCTGTTCTTTAATTTGTTCAAATTTTTCTCTGATCTCTTCATCCTGGTTTTCTATGACAAATTCAGAAGTAGCAAGCTCACTGTAATATGGAATAGCACTTTCTTCAGGCACCTCTTTAACAATAGATCTGTATTTACTATGGAAGACTACAACTTTGTCCGCTTTCAGCATTTTGCAGTCCGGATCCATGGAAGAGAGCTGGGTTAATATACTTTTTAATAAATCTTTATTATAATTAAGTTCCATTTTAAAGCCTGGATGAGTGACGGCAAGAAAAAGCGTATTGTCTTTAATATAGATAAATGCAATGGCTTTTTGCCACTTTGTTCCTAGAAGTGAGATATACTTCTTGTAGCAGTTCTCCTGCTTTAAAACTTTAAATTGAGGTTGATTAACAAGATGAGACAAAATAAAAGACACTTTTTTCATATTTTTATTATAGCATCTGTTTGCTGTATGGTCATGGCAGGATGTGGGCACAAGACAAATCCGGTTTATGTACCGGACAGTGAGCAAGTAGAAAGTAAAAAGTAAAAGGTTAGATTTGCAAAAGTATGATGTATTAATAATCGGTGCGGGTATAGCAGGTCTTTACGCAGCCATGCAGTTGCCTAAGAGTAAAAAAGTTTTAGTCGTTTGTAAAGATATACCCTGGGAGTGTAATACCTTTTATGCCCAGGGGGGTATGTCCACCGCCTTGAATGAAGCAGATATTCCTTTACATGTGGAAGATACGATGGCAGCAGGTGCATATCATAACGATAAAGAAGCGGTAGAGATACTCTCTCGTACTTCACTTGAAACCACGCCTGATATTATCAATCGAGGGATGAAGTTTGATACGGATGAAGAGGGAAATATTCTCTATACGAAAGAGGCAGCACATTCTGTAGAGCGTATCATTCATGCCGGGGGAGATGCAACCGGACGCTATATGCACTACTTTATGATGGTGCAAAATATGCATAGTCTCCAAAAAAATACACTTGTTTATGATTTGCTCATAGAAAATGGTCGATGTTATGGTGTGAAAGCATCTGTCAATTATCGACCTACAACCATTTATGCAGATGAAGTGATCATTGCCTCTGGAGGAATTGGTTCTCTTTATGAATTCAATACAAATTCAAGGACCATATCTGCAGATATTCACGGTATCTGTGTTGAAAAAGGGTTAGAACTTTCCGATATGGAGTTTATGCAATTTCATCCCACAGTTTTTGTTGATACACCTTATGCCAGAAAACTGTTACTTACTGAAGCACTGAGGGGTGAGGGTGCACATGTAGTAGATGAGAATGGAAGACGGTTTTTGTTTGACTACGATGAACGTGGTGAATTGGCAAGTCGTGATATTGTAGCACGTGGTATTTTTGATCATAAACGTAAAACAGGAGAAAATGCCTATCTGGATTTCTCTATGTTTGAAGAAGAGTGGTTTGAACACCGTTTCCCTAATATTACACGTACATTTGCTGCATTGGGTTATCATTTTCCCAAAGACAGAGTTTCTATCTCTCCGGCGTTTCATTATGCCAATGGAGGTATAAAATGTGATACCTATGGCTGTATAGAAGGGATGGAAGGTCTTTATGTCATCGGTGAAGCTGCCAGAACAG
>JAGGRU010000252.1 GCA_021159425.1 Sulfurovum sp. | reverse complement strand
GATATGATTTTTGGCATGAAAGCAGATTGATCATCAAAGGGATCATTTTTTCAACTATTATAATTTTTGCTTACCTTGCCATGACAAAAATGATCATTGACTATTCACGATTCGTTATAGGTATTGCTTTTGTAATTATGATGATACTCATTCCCCTTTCAAAAAACATAAGTAAAAAAATATTACACAAGTTGGGAATATGGCAAAAAAAGGCAAAAATCTACGGGAATGATCCTTTTTTAACGGATGAAATTTATGGTAACCCTTATTTGGGGTATGTGAAACCTAATGCCCATGAAAAACACTCTACCGTCTTTGTCAATTCAAAAGACAGTGACCTTGCTACATTAAAAAAAGTCATATCTTCAGAAATTAAAAGTAGAGAAGAGGTTATTTTTATTCCTTTGATGGATGATTATGATTTGACACATTCGCACATTTATGATCTTTCCAATACACGGACAAATCTCATTGTTTTTCAAAATAGACTAAAAAGTAAATATAGACGTGTATTAAAAAAAGTATCTGACTTTTCTCTTACGCTGCTGATTTTCCCTTTGCTTGTTCCTCTGATGTTGCTTATCGCCTATAAAATAAAGCGTAATACCCCTCATGAAAAGATCTTTTTTAAGCAAAAACGTTTAGGACAAGGTAGCAAAGCATTTAGTTGCTATAAGTTTCAGACCATGCATGAGAATAGCGATGGGATATTGGAAAATTATTTGAAAGATCATCCTGAAGAGATGGCATATTATGAAACTTACCATAAATATAAAAACGATCCTCGTGTCACAAAGGTCGGGCATTTTTTACGGCGTACCTCTTTGGACGAATTACCTCAGGTCTTCAATGTTTTCAGGGGCGATATGAGCTTCATAGGTCCAAGACCATACATGCTGAGTGAAAAAAATAAAATAGGTGAGGAGATAGAGACAGTACTTACAGTAAAACCAGGCATTACAGGTTTATGGCAAGTGAGTGGGAGAAGCGATGTAGACTTCCATTCACGTGTAAAACTTGATGTCTGGTACATAAGAAACTGGAATCTTTGGATGGATCTTGTTATATTGATCAAAACAATTAAAACAGTTTTTCTCAAAGATGGAGCACAGTAGATGATAAACATACCTAAAAATATGAAAGCTGCTGTTCTACAGCTTCCAAGCAAAATGCGTTATCAGGAAAACTTTGATAAACTTTTGGAACTATTGAAAGAGAATCAGGATAAGCAGATCATTGTTGCCCCTGAGGTCTATCTAACCGCATATGACTATGAACACTTGACAACCGCTGCAAAGTTCTCTGCTAAGGCACTTAAAACTCTTAAAAGTGAAGTGAATGAGCAAATAGTAGTGATAACGCTCATACTTGAAGAGGGTGATCATTTTGTAAATCAGGCAGTAGTGATCCATAAACACAAGCTCGTTTACAAACAAAATAAAGTCAAACTTTTTAAATTGGGAGATGAAGACCTCTATCTTATGGCAGGGAAAAAGAAAAAAATACAACCTTTTGAAATAGAAGGGGTAAAGTATGCTCTGCTTATCTGTTTTGAATTGCGATTCAAAGACTTATGGAAGCAGATAGAAGGTGTAGATATAGTCCTTGTCCCTGCGAGATGGGGCTTAGCACGTAAAAAGCATTTAGAAATACTCTCTTCTGCATTGGCAGTCATGAATCAATGTTATGTCCTTCTCTCAAACTCTTCGGATCCCGATATGGCAAGTTCCTCTGCAATTATATCTCCAAATGGAGATTTGCTTATGGATGATACAAAAGAAGTGCTCGAAGGTATGATCGATTTTCGTGAAATAAAGAAGATAAGACGCTATATAGTGATGGATTAATAACACTTTAGATAAAATTCTATCATTATTAGGATATAGGGGACAACGGTAAATGATAAAAGCAAGAAACAGACAAAATCTTGTAAATGAAATAGAACAGCATTTTCAACTTGATGAACATGTAAAAGAGGCTTTTTTAGCTGTTGACAGAGAAGCCTTTGTCCCCAATGAATTTAAACACCTCTCTTATAAACTGGATGCCCTTCCTCTTGCGGCCAGTCAATGGATATCTTCTCCGCTAACCGTTGCAAAAATGACACAGCATCTTGAACTTGGAGGTGTTGACTCAGTACTTGAAGTAGGATGTGGAAGCGGATATCAGGCAGCTATTTTAAGTAATATTTGTCGTAGAGTATTTACTATTGAGCGTATTGATACACTCCTTAAAGAGGCAAAAACAAAATTTTCACAACTTGAAATTTATAATATTTTTACCCGTTTTGACGATGGTCAAAGAGGATGGAAACAATATGCTCCTTTTGAACGCATTTTGTTTTCTGCTACAGCTAAAGAGATCCCCGATGTACTTTTTGAACAGCTTGCTGAAGGTGGTATACTCATTGCCCCGGTGGAAGAGGCTGAGAACTATCATATTATTACCCGTTTTTACAAGAAGAATGGACGTATTACTTCTGAAACCATTGAACAGTGTTTATTTGTCCCCGTTTTGGATGGAACACAGAAGTAGGGTCGGTTCACCGACCACAAGACTGCATAACCAAGACTATTTATTACTGATTGGTCGGTAAACCGACCCTACGAGTATGTTAAACTGTAAACCTTTCATAAAACTTATGCTATGATTTACAAAATTGTAAACAGGGGTAGTTGAATGGAAAAGTTGATGAAACCGGCAGAGTATGCTAAAGAGCTTGGTATTTCAAGACAAGCAGTCTATGCAAAGATAAAAAGAGGCATACTGACAGCTAAAAATGTGGATGGTAAACTTTACATTGTGGTTGACAATACAAAGAAAGAAGAAAAAACTCCTGTACAAGAGACAAGTGTAAAGCCCAAAACGTCAACGCCTGTAAAAACAAACAGTACATCTTCGCAAACAGTAACGAAAGAGTATAAAGCATTGCTTGATGCCAAAGATGAAACAATTGCGGTACTTAAAGGTACCGTGAAAGATCTGAAAAAATCGAATAAACAAATTTCTACAACATTGCGTGGCGAGGTAGACTTGCTTAAAGATGCTTTTCATGAGATGCGTAATCTGTATGTGCATCAGCTTGAATATAAAAAGTCTCAGGAAACTATTGAAGTGATAGAAGAAGAGAGTGTTGACGTGGTTGAAGAGAGATGGATCAGTATTAAAAAATTCTTTAAACAATTTGGTGTCAAAAAAGAGAAACATCAGGAAAAAATAGAAAAACGTTTGAAAAAAGCTCATAGATCCGGAGATGATCGTCTTATGAAAGAGGACGGTAAACTAAAACTCAATATAAACAAAACATATAAAGATATAGTGAAATAAGATGCAAATACTAAAAGATTTTTCGAAAGAGTACAGTCTCTTTGTGGCCATTATTACTTATTTTATTATTAGTCACTTTGAGCATACTTTAGTGCAGACAACAGTGGGGAATCTTATAGGTTTTACTGTCTTGTTCGCAGTGATCATTTATGCAGCTATGTCTGTGGCACATCATGCAGAGATGCTTGCGGAAAAGTTTGGAGAACCTTACGGGACACTCATTTTAACCATCTCGGCAGTTGTTGTGGAAATTGTCATCATTGTCATTATGATGATACATGAACACAATCCTGTTCTGGCACGTGATACTATCTACGCTGCTATCATGTTGGATATTAATGCTCTTCTTGGGCTTGCTGCTATCATTGGTGGTATCAAATACGGAGAGCAACCTTACAATGTGGACTCTTCGAACTCTTACCTCTCCATGCTGCTTGTTGCCATAGGTATCGCTATGGTCGTACCGCACTTTATTGATGCTGCACATATAGATATGTATATGATGTTCAACGTGGTTATGTTTATCTTGCTTTATATTACGTTTACACGCATACAAGTGTCGTCGCATAAGTACTTTTTTGAATACAATACGGAAGAGGATGATGTCTGTAAAGCAGATGAGCATTGTGAAGTGCATGAGATAAATGGATGGTATCATTCTGTCAACCTTGTCTTGGCGATCATTGCTATTGGTGTACTTTCTGAAATATTGGCTATCTTTATGAGTAATACCTTACAAACATACGGATTACCATTGACTATAGGGGCTGTAGGTGTAGCTGTTATTTCGGCTGCTCCAGAGCTCATTACTGCGGTACGTGCGGCACTGGATAACCGCATGCAAACTGTTGTCAACATCGCTTTGGGTGCATCGTTGGCAACCATTCTTTTAACCATACCGGCTGTGATCCTTGTAACACGTTATATGGATATGGGTTTAGATCTTGCTATTACTCCGGTACAGGGGGTAATGTTAGGCTTGACACTGCTTGTGAGTATTGTAAACTTCAATGATGGAGAGACGAATGTTCTTGAAGGATTCCTTCATGTGATCTTGTTTGTGGTGTTTGCGTTCTTGCTTTTTGTATAACATCTGCTAAACGAACAGACTTACAAGCTTGGAAACAGCTTCCTCGTCTGTAAATATCTTTACGGATCGAATGTCATAACATGCAAAATGTTCTTTTATCTTTTGATCATGCTCTTCCAGTTTCGCAAGGTACTTCTCTATACTTCTTTTCCCGAAATAGGTGTCTAGTTTAGTATTGAAACGTGGGTTGTTAAGCGTAACTTCTCCAAGTTTTTTAGGAGATTCTTCCTCTCTGTCTCTAATGATGATCGCTATGACTTCATGTTTTTGTGCAAGAAGTGAGAGGTCGATCTCTTCAAGAAAATCACTGAGAACAAAAAGAAGGGAAGGCTTATGAACTCTTTTAAATAAGTTTTCTACAGAAGATACACTGTTTACTTTTGTGCCAAGTAAAGAAGCTTCAAAAAGTTCTTTGGAAAACTGCTCTATATGGTATATTTGTTTTGTGGGTACCGTAGAATTTATTTTATCCTGTGTGTAACTTATGCCTGTAAACATGTCTGAGTTTTGTTGTGCGGCGTAAGCTAAGAGTACTGCAACTTCTGTAAGCTTTGTTTGTTTAGCGTTTCCCGTACCATAATAGAGGCTTCCATCCATAAAAGCAGCAACAACAACAGAGAGCTCACGGTTGGCATGTAACTCTTTTATATAGGGTTTTCCAAGTTTTGCCGTAATGGTCCAGTTTATTTTGCGAATATCATCACCTATCTGGTACTCTCTCAACTCTGAAAAATCATACCCCTCTCCGTGAAGTTTTGAAAGGTTATGCCCGGACAACAGAGTGTAGACTTGGTGTCGGGCTTTGAGTTGGAGGGCTTTTAAGGCTGTGTTCATTGTATAGCCGTAGGTCGGGGTGCCCTCACCCCGACACCAATGTGCATAAAATGATATTTACAATTGTTTAAATGTTCGTCGGGGTAAGGGTACCCCGACCTACGGGTCACAGAATAATTCATGGAATAGGAAGTGTCTCAACAATGGCAGAGATGATCTCATCCGTACTCACACCCTTAGCCCTAGCTTCATAAGAGAGAACAATACGGTGACGGAATACATCATGAACCACATACCCTATATCTGCAGGAGTAACAAAAGTATTGCCACGTAAAAAGGCTTTAGCTTTAGCTGCTTTATAGAGATCTATGGAAGCTCTCGGGCTGACCCCGAACATAATATTTTGGACAAGTTTATCCAATCCGAATTTGCCAGGGTCTCTCGTGGCAGAAATGAGTTGAATAATGTAGAGTTCCAATTCTTTGTCTATGTGTATTTTTCCCAGCTCACTTTGTAAAGTATGAAGTTCTTCTAAATTAAGTACTTTTTCTACCTCTTTAAAACTGTTGCCCGCACCCTTTCTCATGATCTCCAGCTCTTCTTCTTCAGAGTTGTGCTTTACAACAAGCTTCATCATAAATCTATCCAATTGAGCTTCAGGAAGTGCATAAACCCCTTCCTGTTCTATGGGGTTTTGTGTTGCCATAACCAAAAAAGGAGAATCAATTTTAAATGTTTCATCGGCAATGGTAACTTGCCTCTCTTGCATAACTTCAAGCAGGGCAGACTGCACTTTTGCAGGAGCACGGTTAATTTCATCTGCCAGCAGAAGATTGGTGAAGAGGGGACCTTTTTTAATGCTGAAGGAGTGATCTTGAGGGTTATAGATCTGTGCACCTATGATGTCAGAAGGTAAAAGGTCAGGTGTAAACTGTATGCGTTTAAAATCAAGTCCGAGAGCTTTGGCAAGTGCATTAATGGTAGTTGTTTTTGCAAGACCGGGGACACCCTCTATTAAAATATGCCCATCTGAGAGTAACCCAATAATTAGCCCTTCTATCATAGTCTCTTGACCGATAACTGCTTTACTCAACTCTCGTTTTAATTGTATAATTTTTTCATTCATATTATCTTCTCCAATATTTCCTGTTTGACTTTCTTAAAATTGATCTTACCTTTTCCATACAAACCATTTTCCAACTTTTCAATACTTGCTGCAAACTTTTTATTGTTGGTCGCCATAAGAACTTGCAGTAAAGCTCTTTCATTTTTGCAGGTTTCTATTTTTTCTCTGAACGGATCATCTGTTTGTAGTACTATTTTCTTTTTCCATTTTAGAGTGATCGCTGTCAAGTATCCTGCAGCAAAAACGATAAGATAAGAGAACAAGGTTGCAAGTATGCTGCTAAGCCAAGACAAGTCACTCTCTAAAGGTTTTGGATTGTCTGTTTTGTCAACTAAAATGTTGACATCTGCTTTTGAAATATTGAAGTGTTGCCTGGGTACAGTTAACTCATAACTTTTCACTGTTTTTGGATCAAAAGCTTTGATAGTGATCGGGTTCAGGGTAAAACTATTGTCACTTGAAAGTGCCATAGGATATATGACTGAACTCTTTGTACCCTGTTTGCTATGGGTTGAATGTACTATGGGGGTTTCTTTAAAAACAGTAATGTTTAGATCTGTTGGCAGAAGGGTGTCAAGTAGAGGCGGGTATCCTGAACCTTCTATTTTTACTTGAAAAGGGATAGGTTCATATGCCTTTGCCTCATGTTTTGTAAATGAATGTGTCAAAGAAAAGTTTCCGACCAAAGCAGTATTTACAGGCAGATTTTTTACACTTAAAGATAGAGGTGGTAAAGTGATCTGCGTATCGGTAGTGACCAATCCTTTTACATTATCCCTGTCGCCTGAAAAACTGTAAGCTACACTGTCATCTGTAGTCACTTTTTTAATAAGGTCAAAAGAGAGTTTGATCTCTCCGGATTTAAGAGGATAGATCAGATAAATATAGTGTATTTGTGTATTGTGGTGTGTATCTGTCTCTTTTGTATCTAAACGCTGAAAAAAGTAATCATCACTTTTTTGCAGATCAAAGTTGAACATGAGAACAATATCATGGTTACTTTGTTTGAGGTCAAGTGTAAGAATTACAGCTTCTTTAAGATAAGGATCTTGTTTATCCAGATGAAAATCATAGCTAAAATCTTCTGCTGCCAACAATGTAAAACTTAAAGCAATAAAGAGTTTGATCATCTTACCAAGGTTGTGTTTCACGTATGTATCCTTTATTGATCAGTTCATATACTTTGGAACTCAGAGGTTGCTGTTCTTGGTTCTCATCAAGTATGAGTTGTTTTTTTTCTTCTTTCTTGTTTGCTTTCTCATCTGTTTTATTCTCTCCGCCTGAACCAGACCCGGAACTTGGCTGATCCTCATCTCTTGCTTCCTCTTTGTCACTTTCACTGGACTCACTTTTACTGGAATCAGAACTTTGTGATTTTGGGTGTGCAATGCCAAACTCTGCATCTTTTTTCTTTTTTAAAAGTGCAACAAGCTGCAAATTATGCCGACTGTCCTCATCTTTTCCCAACTGTAAAGCCTTAGTATAATATATCTTGGCTTTATCATACTCTTCCAGCATGGCATATGAATTGGCTATGTTATAGTAAAGACGCTGTTTGGTTTTTTCAGATCTTGAATGAATAGACATATAGACTTTCAAAGCTTTCTTGTAGGAGTGAAGCTTATAGTATGTATTACCCAAAGCAAATTGACTCTGCAGAGAGGGTTCGTCTATTTTTTTGAGTCTTGACTTGCTGTTGTTAAAATCTTCAAGTTTGTAACTTTTGTATGCCTGGTTCAAATGATAGTTGTCCAGCATGGATGCTTCCAGATTAACGCCTAAAAGAATAAAAAGTGTGATGAGGTATTTGGATGCTCTTGTATGCACCATTAAAAAGAGAAGCGCTGCCAAAAATACAAATATTTGGTAAAGTTCTGTGTAGTTATATTGCATTTTTGTTATTTTTTCTGCCTTTTGCCCCTCTGTACTTAGTGCTTTTTGCAGATCTTTTGCAGTTGTTTCGGATGAGCTGGAAGCTGTAAGATAAAGACCGTCTACTTGAGAAGTTAATTTTTTCAATAGTGGATTGATCCGTGATACCACTAAATTATTTTTATCGTCTTTAAGAAGCGTCCCGTCCGGCTTTTCTATCGTTGTTCCCTGTTTCGTGCCTAATGCCAAAACAGTCAAAGAGATATTTACTTTTTCAAGTTCTTCTGTGAGACTCTCTACATTATCTTCCTCCCCCCCATCTGTGATGAGGATCAAGTTTTGATGTAATGTTTTTGATCGCTGCATGGAAACGATCTTTTTAAAAAGTTTTTTAAGCGAAGTCCCTTTGGTGAGGATATATTCCGGGTTAAGACTTTTGAGTGCAATATTGATGAGTTCATGGTCTGTTGTTGGAGGAGAAAGCAGTAGAGGATTCGTTGTAAAAGCAATAAGCATAATATTGTCTTTGGCATTCTCTTTAAGCAGTGCCTGTATGGTCTCTTTTGCAAAGTCATACCGTGTTGGTTCAATGTCTTTAGCACGCATGGAATATGAGACATCCAGAGCAATGATAATATTTTTTGCATCCAATGAACGCTCCTGTAGCCCCTCTTGAAGTACAGGACGACTTAAGGCTGTGACAATGAGCATAAGCACAATAAGATGAACCGTAGTGATAAGATCTCTTTTCCTATGGGTCCAAAAAAGTATCATAAGTGGAATGAACAGCCATAAAAAGCTAGGATAGAGGACTGTCACGATTCACTCCTCTTTTGGTGAATGATCCAAAGGCAAAGAAGCAGGAAAACCAAAGCCAAAGGGAAGAACAGTAGAAGTTTCTGGTTTAAGTAGTTTTCGCTTCGAATGGGACTGGGTTCCAGTCTGTCGATCTCTTTATAGACTTTTGAGAGTGCTTCAGCCGAAGATGCAGCGTAACTTTTCCCTCCACTCTCTTTGGCTATGGTCTCCAGCATAGCAACATCATAATCACTTTTTTTACCTATGCCTATAGTATATATTTTGATCCCCAGACTTTTTGCTTTTGTAACAGCTTGTTTAGGGGATGTTCTTCCTGCATTATGGTATCCGTCAGTGAGTAAAATAATGGCTTTGTTCTCTGCCTTTCCAAAAGAGAGTGTGCGTATGGATTGCATGATGGCATCACCGATCGCAGTACTTTCACCTGCCAAACCGACCGTTGTCATTTCAAGCAGATAGCTTAAGGCTTCAAGGTCATAGGTAAGAGGCGAAGCTGTGTAGGCGAAAGTGCCAAAAACAATTACCCCCATATTGTCATCTAAACGTTTTTTGGTAAATGCTTTAGAGAGTTTTAGCGTGCTTTCATACTTGTTTTTAAATCGGTCTTTAGTATCAAAACCGCTCTGTGCCATTGAACCGCTGGCATCAATCGCTAAAATGAGGTCTCTTCCCTTTTTATGCTCACTGTTTGAACTGTCATAGACAAAGGGTTTTGCTAATGCAAAGACCAGTAGAGAGAAGATCAGCATTTTAAGCCAGGGTTCCCATGAAAGAAGAGGACTTTGTCTGGATATCCACTCTAATTTTGGAAAGTAATACATTCTGTTGTACTGTTTGCACCACAGGAAACATGGCAGAAGCAACAAGAGTAATAAAAAATAAGGTGATCCAAAAGTAAACTGCATGATCTGATTTTAACATTTCTGTGATAAGTTTACGATATAATTATTGCAATAATATCGGTAAAAACCAGGAGACAACATACTTAAAATGATAAAAATGTTACGAACAGGGTTAAGTGTAATGGCTTTAGCCTTTCTATTCTTTGTGCAAACAGTGGAAGTTAAAGCAAATGAACTTGAATTTCAGGAAAAGGCTTCAGAGATCATACTCAATACTTTGCAGGCAGAGCCAAAACGCAGTTTTTTAAGAAAAGCATATAAAGAACTTCTCTTTACTCCTGTTTGGATGCGTGAAAACTCGCTCTCTCCTGCAGCAAAAGAACTTTTTGAATATATTAGAAACGATCATACTCTCAATAAAAATGGAAAACTGTATAAGGACAGTTCCATTTTGGAAAAGATGGCTGAAGATATGTATGCAAAAGCGGATAATATCTATGCCAAAGTAAGCCTTGAATTTAAAATTTCCCAACTCTATAAAGGATATACGGACTATGCCTATTTTGGAAGCATAAACTGGGGCGCATTCAATGCAAGAATATCAAATTTGATGGTGAATGATGTAAGTACGGAGTGGGTACTGCACAGACCGGATGTATATCCTTCCAAAATGTTGGGAAATGCAGCTTTGGGAGTGAGCTTAAAGAAACAGCTGGATAAGGCAGTACCAAAAGCGTATCGTTATAGAGTGTTACAAAAAGCGTTACAAAAATATTTGGCTATGAGAGAAACCGGTGGCTGGGAACAGGTATTGCTTTTTAAAAAACTTAAACCGGGACAGCATTCAGAAGGTGTTTATTCTCTTCGTGAAAGATTGCGTGTAACGGGTGATTATATCTCCTGTGATGAGAGTGACGAGAGTAATCGTTATGATAAGTGTTTGCAAAAAGCGGTGAAACATTTTCAGGCACGTACCGGGCTTAAAGAAGATGCTGTAGTGGGTGCCGGAACACTAAAAGAACTTAATAAAAGTGTAGATGAACGTATTACAACGATCCGTTTGAATTTGGATCGTCTTAAATGGCTGAATGATAGAGCGTCGAAGAGACATGTCATCATCAATATCCCGGATTTTCAACTCTATTTTGAAGAAGATAAGAAATTAATACAAACAATGAGGGTCATAACAGGTACACCAAAGCACCCTACACCTATCTTTTCCGATACTGTAGAAATGATCGTCCTGAACCCATACTGGAATATACCAAAAAGTATTATCCAGAAAGAGATGATCCCCAAGTTGCTGAGAAATTCGAATGCTATGGCAAAAAAAGGCATAGAGATACGTGCAGGATGGGGAAAAGATGCGAAAAAAGTAAGTGCTAAGTCCGTGAACTGGAGTCAGTACAGATACTCTAAGACCGTTCCGTACCGATTTGCACAGATACCGGGGAAGAAAAATGCTTTAGGTAAAGTAAAGTTCCTCTTTCCAAATAAATTTTCAGTCTATATGCATGATACCCCAACCAAGCATCTTTTCAAAAAAAACAAAAGAGCATTTTCTCATGGCTGTATACGGCTACAGCAACCAAGAGAATTGCTTAGAACATTCTCAACCTTTAACGATAATATAGATTTTGATAAATCACAGAAGATACTCAAAGGTAAAAAGAACTCTTATTTAAAGTTAAAAGAAAAAGTACCTGTTGATGTTGTCTATTTGACCGCATGGGTTGATTATGAGGGTAGGTTGCAGTTTAGAAATGATGTCTATAAGTATGATGAAATGCAGCTAAAATCTTTTAGAAAGTGGTAAAAAATGTTATTTAAATATGCTATTGCATTAACGGGAAGTATCTCTACCGGGAAAAGCTCGGCAGTAGAACTATTGAAGCAAACAGGATTTCATATAATTGATGCGGATAGCGTTGCACATCAGGTATTGGATGAACAGCATCAGGCTATTGCTAGAAAGTTTGGTGAAGAGCTTGTTAAAGAGGGAAAAGTTGACAGAAAATCCTTAGGTAAAATGATCTTTGCAGATAAAGAGAAAAGAAAAGTTTTAGAAGAATTGCTTCACCCTCTCATTTATGCTAGAATTGCAGATGAATCAACCCTGCTGGATAAACGTGCAGAACCATATATTGTTGACATACCTCTCTTTTTTGAGGGTGGACGTTATGCTATAGAAAGTGTGATCGTTGTGTACGCTAAAAAAGAACAACAGTTAAAAAGGTTAATACAAAGAGAAGCTTATAGTGAAGAAGAAGCACTCTTACGAATAAATGCACAAATAGATATTGAAGAGAAACGTAAAAATGCAACCTATGCCATTGATAACAGTGGCGATCTAAAACAACTGCAATACGAGACTGAACGTATAAGAGAAGAGATATTAGGAGATTTTTCATGACAGTAACAAAATATTCTGCCAATGGAAATGACTTTATAATGTTCCTTGCACAGGAAAAATCTGACAGATCCCAATTGGCAAGAGAACTTTGTCATAGACAAAATGGAGTAGGAGCAGATGGGTTAGTCGTCCTTTTGCCTCACCCGGATTATGATTTTGAGTGGGAGTTTTACAATTCAGATGGTTCTGTTGCAGATATGTGTGGTAATGCCAGCAGAGCTGTAGCACATTATGCCCATGAAAAAGGTATCTCTAAAGACAATAAAGCAGAATTCTTAACAGGTGCAGGTGTAATAAGGGCAACCATTAACGGGCTTTATGTTGTAAGTGATATGGTTGAACCAAAAATCATCAGAAAAGATATTGAAGAGTATGGTGAGACTTGGTGGCTTATTGATTCCGGAGTACCTCATTTGGTGGCAGTGAGAGATGACATTGAAGATTTCAATATTGAACAGGCACGGGAACTGCGTCACAAATACAACGCAAATGTAAATATTTGTAAAGTGCTAGGTGACACAATGTATGTTCGTACCTATGAGCGTGGTGTTGAAGATGAAACTTTGGCCTGTGGTACAGGTATGGTAGCTTGTTTTATACGTAATCATCAGGAGGGAAAAGTTCCGGATCAGGTAAAAGTGCATCCAAAAAGCGGAGATGAACTTTATGTAAGTTATGAAGATGGTGTATATCGTTTTGGCGGAAAAGTGACTAAAACGTTTATTGCCGAAACAATAGAATAGGAGTGTATATGAAACTGATTGTTATAGCATTGTTTTTACTAGTGAGTGTATGGGCGAATGAATTTGATACTGCAGTAAATGATTACCATAAGGGGTCTTATATTAAAGCTTTGAACAGCTTTTATGCCTTGGCAAAAAATGGAGATGCAAAAGCCCAATATAATGTGGGGTTGATCTATGCCAATGGTAAAGGTGTGAATGCAGACATACCTCAAGCTATGGAGTGGTATGAAAAAGCAGCACAACAGGATAATGCCCCGGCAGCATATAATCTCGCAGAGCTGTATCACAGTATGCAGGAAAATAATGAACATGCAGATGAAAGAGCGAAGTTCTGGTATGAAAAAGCAGCCGAAGGAGGATTGGCTCAAGCCTACAATAATCTTGCAGCACTATACTTGGAAGGTAAAAATATACCTCAAAATAATAAAAAAGCATTTGAACTTTTTAAAAAAGCAGCAAATAAAGGTGATGCAAATGCTCAAATAAATGTTGCTGTAATGTATGCCTGGGGAGAAGATATTCCCAATGATAAAATGAAGGCTTACGATAATTTCAAGAAAGCACTCAATGCAGGAAAGAGTGAAGCCAGTCAATACCTTGACAGGCTTTGCAAAGAGAGTGCCTGGGTTTGTAAAAACTAATGAGTCTTAAGGGAGGTGGGAGCTCTTAAGTATCTCTAAGATATAATCCCACTCCACAAATGCTCGATTAACTCAGCGGTAGAGTGCCTCCATGACATGGAGGTGGTCACAAGTT
>JAGGRU010000264.1 GCA_021159425.1 Sulfurovum sp. | reverse complement strand
AGTATTAAAAAGATAAAACTTCTACTTTCTGTTATTATGGAAAACGTACCATTTACACCAACAATAAGTAGTCTAAAAAAGAGTATAGATGTTAAAGATGATCGAACACTTAAAGAGTACCTTTCTCATCTTGATGATGCTGGACTAATTACACTTCTTATGAAATCATCTCTTTCGATGAAAAATATTGATAAGCCGGAAAAGATATACCTTGCCAACACAAACCTGATGCATATCACTACACCAGATATTGGAAATATACGTGAAACTTTTTTTGTAAATCAGTTGAGTAACTATTATTTACAGAAAAATAAACTTCATAATAAAGGTATTTTTGTTTCAGTTAAGGGTGATTTTTATCTTGAAGAAAAGTATGTCTGTGAAGTTGGGGGTAAAGGCAAAAGTTTTAAACAAATCAAAGATATAGAAAATTCTTTTGTAGTTGCAGATGATATAGATGTAGGCTTTGGAAATAAAATACCACTCTGGGTATTTGGTCTATTATATTAGTATAATTGTTAATGGGATTTAATTTAGAACTTTTATTAGAAAAATATATATAGGAGATGCAATTATGCTTGAATCTTGGTCTAAGTCAGAAAAAATTAATGCGAGGAAGCTCTTTGATAGAGCAAGAGAGCGTGAGTACAAAGTGTTAATGGATGAACGGTATGACTACCGATATTCACGGCTTATTTATGTTTTTGCACAATTGGCACATGCCGGTTATCTTTCACTTGAAGAGCTTGAAGTACTGAAAGAAGATAAAGTAGATACTATAAAGAGACTTGTAAATGGAGATAGATATGAGTGATATTATAATTTATGATGATGGGGCCGTTGAGTTAAGTGCAACAGTTGAGAATGAAACAGTTTGGTTGAGTCAGAAACAGATGGCAGAGTTATTTGATGTTCAAAGACCAGCAGTTACAAAGCATCTGAGCAATATATTTAAAAGTGGTGAATTGGATGAAAAAGTGGTATGTTCCATTTTGGAACATACCACTCAACATGGAGCAATGACGGGTAAAAAACAAACTAAAAAAACCAAGTTATATAATCTGGATGCCATTATATCTATAGGTTACAGAGTTAATAGTAAAAGAGCTACACAGTTTAGACAGTGGGCTACAAGTGTACTTAAAGAGTATATCATTAAAGGGTATGCACTAAACAAAGATAAACTACAACAACAAAAACTTGATGAACTAGATCAAACTATTAGACTTATAAAGCAAGGATTAGAAAACCAAGAGCTTAATACCACTGAAGCCAAAGGCTTTGTCGAGATCATCTCTAACTACGCAAAAAGCTGGGCATTGTTACAGGGCTATGATGACCAATCACTTCAAGATGTAGTCGAGCATAGAGAATCGAAATTTATACTCGATTATGCTGAGGCGAAAGAAGCCATAGTGGAGCTGAAAAGAGTCCTTATGAAAAAAGGTGAAGCCACACAACTTTTTGGTCAGGAGAAAGCAGGAGAGTTCAAAGGAAACCTTCTCAATATCTACCAGAGTTTTGGTGGAGAAGATCTTTTGCCATCAACGGAACAAAAGGCAGCCAATTTACTCTACTATGTCATCAAAGGACATGCATTCAATGATGGTAATAAGCGTATAGGTGCGTATCTCTTTGTGCTGTTTCTTCATAAAAACGGTATCTTGCATAAAGAAAACGGTGAAGCTAAGATAAATGACAACGCTTTGGCATCGTTGGCACTACTGGTAGCAACTTCTGCACCGGAACAAAAAGAGATCATTATAAAACTTGTGATGAATATGCTTTATGAAGGGGATATTTAATGAGCCTAAACAAATTCACCATACAAAAAAGCTTCGCCATCTCTGCCGGTGCAGGCTCTGGAAAAACATATACGCTAAGTAGACGTTACATCAATGCACTTTTGGGGTTTGATTACTTTAGAGAGGACTATGCTGATCAAGAAAGTTATTTTGAAACATTAAAACCTGCCAAGGTAAATCAGATAGTCACCATCACTTACACAGAAGCAGCAGCACTGGAGATGAAAGGGCGTATCTTTGAACTTGTGTCCAAGATTATTAACCCTAATTTAGATTGTGAAGATGAAGATTATGAATCCATTCAAGAAGCCAATGCACAACTATCTGATGAAGCTAAAAACTATGTTAACCAAACGCTCACACAAGCCTTTAGAGACAGTTCAAATGCCAAAATCTCTACCATTCATGCCTATTGTCTCGACATCATCAAAGCCAATGCTGACATTGCCAAAATAGATACAAAACTAGACATTATAAAAGATGATGAGAAAGCCAAAGAACTATCTAACATCATCTTTGAAGTTTTGAATGCTGATGTCAATAAAGACACGGTTTTGGATATTTCACAAAACATTTCTATGTTTTTCATTAATGATCTTATAAACACTTATGTAGGTTCTTCAAAATTTAGAAAAGATTATGACAGCTTTCATAAGGGGAGCATCACAGAAGAGCAGTACAAAGAACTTATTTGTGAACTTTACCCTTTACCTGAAATAAATGATGAAATCATAGATGAAATTCGTAATGCAAAAGATGCTGATATTAGAGAAAAATGGTTTGATGAATATGTGGCAAACTTTAAAAAGTTTGATGCCCAGCCATGGGGTTCTTTTACAATTGAAACGGTGTATAAATCAGGTGCAAAAAAAGGAGAGAGTAGATTGGTCAAGTTGGGTCTGGGTGAAAAAACCTACCCATATTTAAATGATTTTGTGGCTACTGTAGATAAACTTGTGCAGTACTATTCAGAGATCGATACAGAAAAAGAAGATTTTTTCTTTGACAAAGTAGAGAAGATCAAAACACTTTTACATCAAATAAAAGCCAACTATGATGATAGATTGGAGGCATTAGGCAAAATAGACTTTGATACCATCATCACTAAAACCCTAGAGATTATGCCACAAGTAAAAACTAACTTTAAATACATTATGGTTGATGAATTTCAAGACACCAATGAAACACAGTTTGACATCGTCAGAAACTCTAGAAATCCCAATACTAATCTCTTCGTAGTAGGAGACTCTAAACAATCGATCTACAGCTTCCAGGGTGCAGAGATAGAAGTATTTAACAATGCAGTAAGTGATAGGAAACTCTTTGCTTCTGAAGAAGATATGAGCGTCAACTACAGAAGTGATGGCGTGGTGCTGCAAACGGTTAATAAAATCTTTGACACACTCTTGCAAAAAGATGAGAATTTAAAACTGATTTCTCAAAACTACGAAGCAGAAGCGCAGGACTTGGATGTTTCTAAAGAATCTAAAAGAATAAAGGGAAGTTTCAAGTATCTTATTACGCCACAGCCCTACGAAGAAGAAGTTTTAGAGATAGACAGCATTGCCCAGTTCATATCTGAAATTTACCATGGTGAAAATAGTGACTACAGACATATTACAGATCTGATAGCAAAAAAAGAGAAAGCCATTGCTATACTTTTTGATGGTGGTGACAAGATGCTGGAACTTAGAGTGAAACTGCAGGAGAGAGGCATCTCTTCAAAGATCAGTAAGAGTGATAACTTTTATCATACCAAAGAGATCAATGATGTTTTTAACGTGCTGAAAGCCATAGACATTTTAGCTCGCAAGCCGGAAGAACTCAGTGACTCTCAAAAGTATTATGTTGTTGGGGCGATGCGATCAAATATATTGAGAGTGGATGATAACCGTATCAAGCAACATTTAGATGCACAAAGTGTAGATGACAAATTACTGCACTACGTAGAAAAATTTAATACTTTAACACTTTCTCAAGTCGTGAAATACATCTATGATGACTCAAACATACTGGGTGTCTATGCACATTTAGAGAATGTAGAGCAGAGAGTTGCGAATCTCTATAAGTTTTTAACACTTTGTAGAGAGTATGAAGAAGGGTCTGAATCGAACCTTTATAAGTTTTTATCACTCATTGAAAATGCTATCTATTTTTCTGAAGCAAAAGAAGATGAAGCCTTTTTCCAATCGGATAATACAAAATCTATAGAACTATGTACCATACACTCAACCAAAGGTTTGGCATATCCGCTTATACTCCTTGGCAATGCAGACAAAGGTTTATACTCTCAAGTTACCTCTGATGCCCTCAAACATAATAACTTTACTATGAGTGGAGAGAAGAAAGAGATAGTCGGCTTCAAGATCAATGACTATGTACCACTAAGCCACAGAGTGTTAAAAGAGATAGACAAAATGAAACACTTGGCAGAAAAGAAAAGACTTTTGTATGTTGCACTCACAAGAGCAGAACATGATGTAGTAATATCTGCCCATCTGAAAGAGAAGAAAGACGGTGATATTACCTTAAGAGAAGACTCTTATCTTTCTATGATGATCTCTGCTTTGGAGATAGATGTTGAGGAACTCTTTAGTCAGGATACACGGTATTGTATAGGAATAGAGAATAGCAAGCACTTTGATGCAGTAAAAGTACCTGTTAGCTATGTGGCTCAACCTTTAAAACCTATTGCTTTTGAGTCTAAAATGTCAGTGAGTGCTACCAATAGAGTAGATGAGGGGACAAGTAATACCATAGACAGTGAAGCTGCAATACTGGGGACGATTACGCATAAGATCATTGAATTGTATTGGGGTAGTTTTTCTGAGCATCAAGAAGCTATACTTGACAAGATGGCTGTGTATGATCTTAAGCAAAGAGAAGCAGTTTCTACTAGTATGAAACGCTTTCATGAAAGCCATGTCTATACGCTGCTTCAAGATGGAAATGAACACCACTTTGAACTTGAATTCAATGATGATGGAAAGACAGGATTTATTGACTTTCTTTATTTTGATACAGTAAAAGAGGGTTGGGTGATCGTTGATTTTAAAACCGGACAGGAAACACAAGATAAAAATAATAAATATCAAGAGCAGCTTGATTTCTACCAAGCAGTGATGGAGAAGTTAGGTTATAAGATTGTTGATACACAACTCTTATGGCTTTAAAAGGAAGATAAAATGGCATACAAACACAACTACGATACAATTTTAACAAGACTGGTCGGTAAACCGACCCTACGGTTTTACTTTTCTCTTTTTTTATAAAACTCTTTCTTAAATTCGTCAAATCTACCTTCAGAAATAGCCTCTCTCATCTGCTTCATTAAGTTTAAATAGTAGTAGAGGTTGTGGATAGTTCCGAGTCTGAAATAGGTGATCTCTCTTGCACGGAAGAGGTGTCTTAAGTAAGAACGTGAGTAAGTCTTGCAAACCATACATTCACATTCCGGGTCTATGGGACCTTCATCAATTGTGTACATAGCTTTTTTAATGTTCACTTTTCCAAAAGAGGTGAACAGCGTACCGTTTCTTGCATTTCTGGTTGGCATAACACAGTCAAACATATCGATGCCTCTTGAGACATTTTCTACCAGATCTTCAGGAGTCCCCACACCCATGAGGTAGCGTGGTTTGTCTTCAGGCATGAACTGAGTGGTCCACTCTACCGTGTCATACATGTCCTGGTTGGCTTCACCCACAGACAAGCCGCCGATGGCAAAACCGTCATAATCCATAGCACAAAGTTCTTTGGCAGACTTTTCACGAAAAGCTTTGTCTGTCCCACCCTGAATGATGGCAAAGATATTTTGTTCCGTACCTACACCTTCTTCCTGTTTTGCTCTAAAGTAGTCTATACTTTCCTGTGCCCAACGTGTAGTTCTGTCTATACTTGCTGCTATACGCTCCTGAGTTGCGGGCAGAGCAACAAGGTCATCCAGGATCATCATAATGTCTGAACCGAGGTTGTGTTGTATGTCTATGACTTTTTTAGGTGTAAAATAATGTTTACTTCCGTCAACATGGCTTCTAAAGGTTATACCGCCTTCGTCTATTTTGACATTGTCAGAGAGTGAAAATGCCTGGAACCCGCCAGAGTCCGTTAAAAAAGTCTTAGGATATTTGGTGAAACCGTGCAGTTTGCCCATTTTTGCCACCACATCATCTCCGGGACGTATGTACATATGATACGTGTTGGCAAGAATGATCTCAGGCTTAATAAAAGTAGCCAGATCGCTAGCATCAAGTGCTTTGACCGCACCCACTGTACCTACAGGCATAAATACAGGAGTTTGAATGGTAGAATGAGCTGTTTTAATGGTACAGGCTCTGGCTTTACCGTCGGTTTTATCTATCTGAAATTGCATTGTGTTATAATATCCCTCAAAAATATAGAATTTAAAAATTATAAAATTATATCTAAATATGACAGGGCAGCAATGAAAAACATACTTATCTTAGCCGATGGCAGCATGGCTAAACATTTTATAGAATGGGTTGGCAGAAAAAGAGTAGCCGACAATAAGTATTATGTTGTTACCTATACAGCAAATACGATACCTGAAAATATGGCAGGAAATATTACTCATATAGAAGCAGACCCCACAAGTTTTTCCAAGCTTAGAACGATCATGGAGGATGTAAAATATTCAAATATTTTCATTGTCATGGAAAATAAAGATGATGCCAGATACTCACTGAAAAATATACGTTTGGTTGATGATAAAGTACGTGTCATACTTACAAATCTCTGGGATGACGATGAAATAGGCAGGGATGAAGAAGAGAATGTAACGATCCTTCATAATGATGAAATAATGTCTGCACACCTTTACGACCATTTGCCAAATGTCCCTGTTGTAGCCCAAAATGTTGGTTTGGGTAAAGGTGAGATCATGGAAATACACGTACCTTTTGGAAGTACGTATGCGTTCAGACATGTAGGTTCCATACTGCAGCGTAAATGGAAAATTGCTGCCATTTACCGTGATGAAAAACAGATCATTCCAAACAATGCCACAATGATACGTCCTAACGATACACTGCTTGTTTTAGGAAAACCTATTGTTCTCGATGGTGTGTATAAGACTATTAATAAGCGTATAGGACTTTTTCCTGAACCATTTGGTCAAGATCTTTATCTGATCATTGACTTCAGGTATGATCAGGAAAATGTTTTGCTTTATCTGAAAGAGAGCATATACCTTTTAGACAAACTTGAAGATAAATCACTTTTTGTCCGTATTATTTACCCAAATAATTTTGCACTCATAGATGAAATTAAAACGTATGAAAGAGAAAATGTAAGTATAGCTGTCTGTTATGATGAAAAAGATATTAAATCACTTGTAGAGTATGATATACAAGAACATGATGTAGGTTTGGTCATCAATAGTCTAAAGACGTTTGAACAAGAGGATCTCAGAGAGATACTCTATAGTTTGAAAAAAGTGGTTTATCTCTTTGGAGATCAACTGCTTTACAATATAAAAAAATGTATTATTCTTATGGATGAAAAAGAAAAAATGGAATCCATTTCTTCCACTGCATTTGATGTTTCTGAATCATTAAATCTTGAACTTACGCTTGCAGATTTTGATCCGGAAGGAGAGTTTGAAAGTAGAAAAATGACCATAGATCACTATGAGACCATTTCACATATTTTCAATATGGATATAGAGATAGAACAAAAGGTAGCAAATCCTGTCAGGGAACTCTCTGCGATGGAAGATATATTACAGATCGCTCCTTTTGAGAAAGAATTTGGCACAAGTAATATAATGAGGTTTATTTCAACAAGAGTTCAAGACTTCCTGCTTACCACAAAAAGACATCCAAAACTACTTGTTCCTTTTGCTTTAGGTGATGCTTAAAACCCAAACTAAGGGCATTTAAGATAAAATAAAGCATATAATATTTTAATTTAAGGTCTTAAAGATGATCGTCTCAATAGAATTAGTCAATACACAAAATATTACTTATGACATTACCATAGATAAACTACCTGAACTTACTTTTGATACTAAAGTAGTTGTGGTAACCAATCCAACTGTAGCAGGCTTTCATCTTGAGACACTTTTAAAGAAGATTAGCGCAAAAGAGCTGCATGTTGTGACCATTCCTGATGGGGAGAAATATAAAACGTTAGAGACGGTTGAAAACATACTTAACGAATGTTTTGAACATAAGCTGGACAGGAAATCTCTACTCATTGCCTTTGGTGGTGGAGTCATAGGTGATATGACAGGTTTTACTGCTTCTTTATACCAAAGAGGGATCGACTTTATACAAGTGCCTACAACCTTGCTTTCCCAGGTAGATGCCTCTGTGGGCGGAAAGACCGGTGTGAACAATAAATACGGAAAAAATCTTATAGGGGCTTTTTATCAGCCTAAGGCGGTCTATATTGACCCGGAATTTTTAAAAACACTTCCTCCCAGAGAATTTGCTGCAGGTATTGCTGAAATAGTAAAAATGGCTGTGATGTTCAACAAAGAGTATTTTGAATTTTTACAAGATGCTGACCTTTCAAATGAAGAAGTTTTAAAAGAAGCCATACGTAAAAGTGTAGAGCTTAAAGCCTGGGTTGTGAACCAGGATGAAAAAGAAGCAGGCATCAGGGCGGTTCTTAACTATGGGCATACCTTTGGACACGTGGTTGAGAATGAGACAAATTACACTACATATCTTCATGGTGAAGCAGTTGCCATAGGGATGGTCATGGCAAATGCACTCGCCATTGAACTTGGACTGTTTTCTGAAGAAGAGGCTGAAGATGTAAAAAACTTTTTAAAAAAATCATCTCTGCCTACAGAATATGTGATCAAAGATGTCGATGATTTTTATGAACATTTTTTCTTAGATAAAAAGTCTGCGAACAACAGTATTAAATTTATTTTACCTCAGGGTATAGGGAACTACAAGGTGGTTAAAGATATTGATGAAAGCATAGTGAAAAAAGTACTTGGTCAATTTGGAGCAGAGATATGATCAAAATTGTATTATTTGTTTCATTGCTGATCACTTCGTCTATTTATGCAGAAGAAGAGAGTAACAACACTACTCCCAGATACACTTATGAAGAAAGTGTATCTACAGAAAAAGAGAGTAACAATACTGATACAAACGTGACCTTAGAAAAGGAGTTGAACGCTAAGATACAAAATGAGATCAATATCTTGATCACTAAGAACCAAGCATTAGATCTAAGGCTTAAAGAAAATAATATTTGGGCAAAGATCTATAGCAACTACCACATTTATGAAGAACTTAAAAGTCAAAAACTGCACCTTGATGATCAAATAATTATTTTAGATAATAAATATCAACGTACAGAAGCAGAAGAAAAAGCTTTTGAGAAACTCAAAGGTCAAAGATCCATACTTGTCGGTAAACTGCAACTGCTCAAAGAGTATGAGAATAATCCTTTTAAAAAGTTTCTTAACCCCCCGGAAATAACAGATATACCAACAGTTGGAAATCCGTTTGCAATTATTTCTGTGTTCTCTTACACACAAAAATTAGAATCTGATGAACTGGAATATGCACGCAGATATGAGTCTATCCAAAGTGTAATGGAGAAACTTATAGAGAAAGAACTCTTGTTAAGGAAAATACTTCTTTTAGATAAGAATAATACAAAATATAATGAAGAACTTCTCGAAACTGAAGATAAGATCAAAACATTCAATCCTGTTGTTGAAATTTTTAAAACAACTCAGAATGTGTATAAAAAGAAGATAGATGAAACGATACTCAATCTGAAAGCAGATGCAAAAAGAGAGATGGAGAAAGCAACTTCCATCGCTATGATCATTGTATTCTTTGTTCTCTTTCTTTTACTGGTAAAGTACCTGGTTCGTCGATATATGTCAGACAATGATCGTTTTTATACCATCAATAAGGCGCTGAATTTTACTTTCGTTACAGTTTTGGCCATTACATTGCTATTTGCCTATATAGAAAATGTGAATTACCTTGTCACCATCTTAGGATTTGCCTCCGCAGGTATTGCTATTGCGATGAAAGACTGGTTTATGTCTATTATGGGATGGTTGACCATTATGTTTGGTGGTGCTGTACATGTAGGAGACAGAGTAAAGTTTGTTAGAGATGGTGTTGAGTATGTTGGGGACATTGTTGATATCTCAATGCTTCGTATGACTATGCATGAGGATGTGACACTTACGACATATACGACAAACCGTAGGACAGGGCGTATGATATTTATACCGAATAATTTCATTTTTACTGATATGATCGCTAATTATTCACATGCCGGTCTTAAAACAGTTTGGGATGGTATAGACTTTGTAGTTACTTTTGATTCAGATTTTAAAAAGGCAGCATCTATTGCTAAAGAGGTCACAAAAAAATACTCTAAAGGGTATACAGATATCACAAGAAAACAGCTCAATAAACTGCGTAGTCAATATCATATAAAAAATACTGCTGTCGAACCACGTATTTTAACTTTTATTGAACCGTATGGAATGAAGATAAGTGCATGGTACCTCACTAATTCTTATGCAACTTTAACACTCAGAAGTACGATTTCAGCAGAGATCATTTCACGTATTCAGGCGGAAGAGGGTATTTCTCTTGCTTTCCCTACACAGTCTATTTATGTCGATAAAGATGTACCAAAGCCTACACCTGATCTAGATATAGATAAAATTTTGCCTAAGGGATTGTACTAAATGACAAAGCCTAAAAAAGTGTATTTTAAAACGTTTGGATGTCGTACCAACCAATTTGATACGCAAGTAATGATGTCAAAACTACGTGAGTTTGAACTCTCAAATGATGAGCATAGTTCAGATATCATAGTGGTGAATTCATGTACGGTTACCAATGGTGCGGACTCTTCTGTGCGTAACTATATCTCTTCTATGAAACGTAAAAATCCTGATGCTAAAGTCATTTTGGCAGGTTGCGGTTCCCACTCCAAAGGTGAATCTCTTTTTGCAGATAAAAAAGTTTTTGGTGTCATGGGACACTCAGAAAAAGAAAATATCAATGAAATACTCAAAGTAGAAACACCTTTTTATGAAATAGGTGACCTGAAACATATTGACTCCACGATCGTGGATGAATTTATAGGTAAGAGCAGGGCATTCATCAAAATTCAGGAAGGCTGTGACTTCAAATGTTCTTACTGCATTATTCCTGCTGTACGTGGTGATGCCCGTTCTCACAAAGAAGAAACTATTTTGGAACAGGTTACAAAACTTGCAGCCAATGGTTTTGGAGAATTCATACTTACAGGAACCAATGTAGGGTCTTACGGACAGGATCATAACACTTCCATGGCGAAACTTCTTAAAAAAATGTCAACTATACGTGGTGTAAGACGTATACGCATAGGCAGCCTTGAACCAATACAAATAGATGATGAGTTTATGGAACTGCTTGATGAACCATGGATGGCAAAACATTTGCATATTGCTCTGCAGCACACAAGTGACAAGATGTTAAAACTTATGAACAGGCGTAACTCTTATAAAACAGACTTTGAACTTTTCAATAAAATAGCAGAGAGAGGATATGCTTTGGGTACAGACTTTATTGTCGGGCATCCCGGAGAAGATGAAAAAGAGTGGAAAGAAGCCATAGAGAGAGTCAAAACCTTGCCACTTACACATGTTCATGCTTTTTCATATTCAAAAAGAGACAATACAGTTTCTGCTACAATGAAGCCTGAAATACGGGGAAATATAGCAAAAGAGCGTCATCGTGAACTTACTGAAATTATAAAAGCAAAAAATTTCTCATTTAGGCAAGAACATACAGAAAATCTTGAAGTGTTACTTGAAAATGGTAAAGATGATGTCTATCATGGTTTTGACCAGTATTTTAACAGAGTAGAAATAAAAAGTGAAGAGGATCTAAGTTCTAATTGGATCCTACTCAATAACATGGAGGTTAACAGTGATGGAAACAAAGCTAAACTATAAGTCAAAATTGCTTAACAGTAATAACATAATAATTATTGTATCACTTTTAGTACTCTTTGTTGCGCTTCTTGCATTTGGTATTTTAAGAGATACTGACAAAATCATTACCCACAAAGAAGCAAACACTCTTTTTACACAGGACAAGATTGAAAAGGTCATATTGGATGGTGAGTATATTCATTTGAAAACAGCAGACAATAGCTATAAGATATACAAAAATGCTATTAATAAACCATCTTTTTTCACTAAATACCAGGTAGAAGTACGAGAAGACAGTAGTTATATATATGACATTCTGTCACTGCTTATACTTCTTGCTGCTTTTGGATTTCTATACAGATTCATGAAACAAAGTAAACTGCAGCAACTTAGACAAATAAGAACTTCCAAGGTAGACGATGCAGATGTCTATGAGCCTGTTGAAGCGCTTAGATCAAATGTGACTTTTGATGATGTTGCGGGAATAAAAGATGTGAAAGAGGAGTTGGAAGAGATCATTGATTTTCTTAAAGAACCCAAAAAATATCGTGATCTTGACATTCGTCTGCCTAAAGGAGTATTGCTTGTCGGACCTCCCGGAGTGGGTAAAACACTCATCTCCAAAGCAGTAGCAGGTGAAGCAGGCGTTCCTTTCTTTTACCAGAGTGGTGCCTCTTTTGTACACATTTATGTAGGAATGGGTGCAAAAAGAGTTTCAGAACTGTTTAAAAAAGCAAAACAGATGGCTCCAAGTATCATTTTTATCGATGAGATAGATGCTGTAGGTAAAAGCCGTGGAGAGTTCAGAAATGACGAAAGAGAAGCGACACTGAACCAACTTCTTACAGAGATGGATGGTTTTGAAGACAGTTCGGGTGTCATTGTCATTGGTGCAACCAATAAGGTAGATGTTTTAGATGAAGCCTTACTGAGAGCAGGGCGTTTTGACAGACGTATACACATTTCACTTCCGGATCTTGCAGACAGAATAAAAACACTTGAACTTTATCTTGCCCAGAAACCAAATAAAGTAGATGTGGAGCAAGTTGCGCGTATGACTGTCGGTTTTAACTATGCTGCACTTGATACACTTACAAATGAAGCTGCGATTTTTGCTATGAGAGAAGGGCGTAGTATGGTAGAGACTTCAGATTTTGAAGCAGTGAAAGATAAAGTACTCTCAGGTAAACGAAAAATACTCTCTTTCACGGAAGAAGAGCGTAAGATACAAGCAGTGTATCAGGGGGCGAAAGCTGTTATCGCTACCTGGTTGGATGTTGAGTTTGAGAAAATAGGTATTGTAAATACAAGACTTATCATACAGGAACATGAAATTCTCTCACGTTCTAAACTTTTGAATCGTGTTAAAGTCTATCTTGCAGGAGGCATTGCAACACAAATGCACTACAATGAACAATTCACCAATGCAAGTGAAGACATTATGCTTGCTAAAGAGCTTGTACGTAAAGTCATTTATGAGTATGCTATGAGTGAAAACTTTGTTGTCACACAGTTTCAGGAAGAAGAGTTGTTGAAGGAATCTGTATCTGAACTCAAAGAGCTTCTTAAAACACTGAGCAAGGCACTCGCAGAAGTATCTGCTTATCTTTTAGTACATGAAAACATTACACAAGATGAGTGTAAAGAGATTTTACGCGAAATATTCTAAGATGGTCTATTTTAACGGCTTTTCACTTCATAATGAAGAGGAACTTTTTAAAGAGTTTGTAGTAGAAAGTGATCTTTGTGTAGCTGGTTTTTCTTATGGATCTCAACAAGCATTTGAATATGTCTACAGTTCCAGAGAACGTATAGACAGGCTGATTCTACTCTCTCCGGCATTCTTTCAGACACAAAAAACTTCTTTTATACGTACTCAATTACGTTACTTTGAAGCGGGGAAGGAAGCGTATGTAAAACAGTTTTTAGCCAATGTTGCTTACCCCTCAAATCTAGACTTATCCAACTATTTAAAAGTAGGGACTAAGGAAGAACTTGAAGCACTGCTTACTTACACTTGGGATAAACAGAAAATACAAGAAGTACTCGATAGAGGTACTACGATTGAAGTCTTTTTAGGAAAGGATGATAAGATCATAGATGCACAAGCAGCCTTTGATTTTTTTGCCTCTTTGACTACGACTTATTTTATAAAAAGTGTGGGGCATCTATTGAGAGGCTAAAATCCTTATTTTGTGAAAATGAAAACCTTATAAATTTATAGTTTTTATAAGGCTTTGGTATTGTTCCTCCT
>JAGGRU010000195.1 GCA_021159425.1 Sulfurovum sp. | reverse complement strand
TTGTGGCTCTTTTTTCTCAATTTACCTATATGGTAACTAAAGACAAAGCCTACTCTAAAGCTGCAACACGGATCATAGCTTTCGCATTGTTAGTATCTGTGTTTGCTGTACTCAGCGGATTAAGCGATGCAGAAAAGATAATGAATGCTAATACAATTTTGGAAGATGGTGTGAATGTTCTGAATAATCATAAAATATTTGGGTTTGTTGTAGTAGCCATACTCTTTGTCACTACCGTGACAAAATGGTTTGCCCTCTCCAAAAATTCCTCACGTCTTGAATATCTTTCTATTGCACTGATTATTATTGTATTTATGACTACACTCTATCAGGGGAGAAGCGGAGGATCTCTTGTATATCAATATGCCGGAGGTATAGATAACCAAGTGATCACGCAAAGAGTAAATGAGCAGAAAAAGAATTAGTATTTTCCCTTATTTTCACGCTTATTATTGTTCAATCTCAGGAAAGATTGAACAATAATAGAATAATGAAAATTAAAGCTTCCCTATCTTAATTAATACTCTTTCCCTTCATCTTCACAATATTTTCGCTATAATTCCAAAAAATTCCTTCTATGTGGATAACTAAATGATACAACTTACAAACCTCGCTAAAAGTTTTGGCGGACAGACTCTTTTTAATGATGTAAACCTTAAACTCTCAAGTAACCAGAAAATAGGATTTGTGGGACGTAACGGTTCTGGGAAATCTACATTGTTTAAAATTATACTTGGTGAAGAAGATTATGACTCCGGGGATGTGAGTATCCCTAAAAACTATATGATCGGTACATTGAAACAACACCTTGTGTTTACAGAAAAAACGGTACGTGAAGAGTGTGCATTGGTACTTCCTGAAGATGAGCAGTGGAATTTCTACAAGATAGAAAAACTTCTTTTTGGACTTGGGTTCAGTGAAGAAGATCTAGATAAAGACCCTATGAGTTTTTCCGGTGGATACCAGATACGTATCAACCTTGTGAAACTTTTGGCAACGGAGCCAAATATGCTCTTACTTGATGAACCTACCAACTACCTGGATATTATCTCTTTGCGATGGTTGCGAGGGTTTATACGTGAGTTTGACGGTGAGGTGATACTTATCACGCACGATAGAGACTTTATGGACTCTGTAACGACACATACGATGGGTGTGCAGCGTAAAGGGCTTCGTTTGGTTTCAGGGGATAGTCATAAGTACTATTCGACACTTGAGCTTGAAGATGAAACCTATGAAAAGACGAAGCAGAACCAGGATAAAAAGCGTAAAGAACTTGAAGATTTTGTTGCCCGCAATAAAGCCAGAGCTTCTACAGCTGCATTGGCACAGTCTAAACAAAAAGAACTTGATAAAATGGGTGAGATGGAAGACCTGTTCACGGATACTAACTTATCATTTAAATTCAATTACAAAGATACTCCTGCGAAAGTTATTTTTCGTGCGGAAAACCTCGGTTTTGGATACAACCCTGATGAACCGCTTTTCCAAAATCTCACTTTTGCTATGGAGAAGGGTAAACGTTTAGCGATCATCGGTAAGAATGGAAAAGGTAAATCGACTTTGCTTAACTACATTGCAGGAGAATTGCCAATTCAACAGGGAAAGCTTGATTTTCATCCTTCTACTACCTTTGCACACTTCGGACAAACCAACATCGAAAGACTGAATGTAAAGGCGACTGTTGTTGATGAGATCGCTTCAGTGCATAAAGATATGGGTATCCCTATGGCACGAAACATTGCAGGGCGTATGATGTTCTCTGGAGACTTGGGAGATAAGAAAGTAGCAGTACTTTCCGGTGGCGAACGAAGCCGTGTGATGTTGGGTAAAATTATTGCAACTCCTGCGAATCTCTTGTTCCTCGATGAGCCTACCAACCACCTGGATATGCAGTCCATTGATGCTTTGGCTGATGCCATAGATACTTTTGAAGGTTCTCTTATCATGGTTACCCACTCCGAGATGCTTTTGAGAAGACTTGCTGATGCACTTATTATTTTTCATAAAGGTGGAGCAGAATATTTTGACGGGTCGTATGATGAGTTTTTAGAGAAGATCGGTTGGGAAGAGGAAGAGGGTACTGTCAAAGTGAAAAAGGCAAAACCTAAGATCAACCATAAAGAGCGTAAAAAATTGCGTAAAGCTGTGACACAGGAACGTAATGAAGAGCGTAAAGTGTATACCAAAGAAATCAAGCTTTGTGAAGAGAAGATCGAAGGTCTTGAAGCAGATATGGCGGTGAAGAATGAAGCATTGACTACTGCTTCTAGCTCTGGAGATAATGATCTTATTATGGAGCTTTCCAAAGATGTTGGATTGGTGCAGCAGGAGATAGATACTTTATTTGAACGTTTGGAAATTGCTACGGAAATTGATGATGAGATTGTGGCGAGGTTTGAATTGAAGCTGGAAGAGATTGATGCGTAGGGTGCGTTTACAAACGCACCTTTGGTAATTACAAACTCTTATGTGGATCTTCGTGTAGATGATTCCACATTAGTTTTCCTCCGCCTAGCATATGAAAATGCAAGTGCATAATCTCCTGTCCTCCATCTCCTCCGTTGTTTGTGATGAATCTGTAACCATTAATGTCTAAGCCTACTTTTGTTGCCACTTCCTGAGCGAATGTTGTAAGTCCCCCCATCATTTCTGCTGAAACGTTTTGAAAACAGTCTACATGTTGTTTTGGGATGATCAGAATGTGAACAGGTGCTTTAGGATAGAGATCGTGAAATGCCATGAAATGTTCACTTTCATGCACACTATTGTTAGGGATCTCTCCGTTTACGATTTTACAAAATATACACATACTATAGTCCTTTAAGTTATTGAATTTAAGTAATTATATCACAGTAAAAATAGAATAAATCCCATTATTAGTTACTTTTGGATAAAATCACGGTTATTACGTAAGTCATATAGAGGTTTTATGAAAGAATTAGAAGATAAAATTGTTCAGGCAGACTGTCTTGAAACATTGGAAAAAGTGCGTGTTGAGCTTTTTGGGAAGAAGGGTGTTTTAGCAGCCCAGTTTGCTAAGATGAAAGATATACCCGGTCCTGAAAAAAAAGCTTTTGCAGAGGGCTTAAATAAGAATAAAGCTGTATTGCAAGCTAAGTTTGATGCACAACATGAAGAGCTTAAAGCACAAGAGATAGAAAAAATACTTAAAAGTGAAGCGATAGATGTTTCACTGTATGGAACACTTGCCCAAAAAGGTGCATTGCATCCTGTGATGGAAACTATGGATAAGATCATTGATTACTTTGTGGCACTTAACTTTGCCGTGGAGAGTGGACCAATGGTTGAAGATGATTTTCACAACTTTGAAGCACTGAATCTTCCAAAATACCACCCTGCACGAGATATGCAGGACACTTTTTACTTTAAAGATGGTGGCTTGCTCCGTACCCATACCTCTCCGGTACAGGTTCGTACAATGCTGGAAAGAAAACCTCCAATTAGAATGATCGCTCCGGGTACTGTGTTTAGACGAGATTATGATATTACACATACACCGATGTTCCATCAGGTAGAAGGACTTGTGGTAGATGATAAAGGTAAAGTCAGTTTTGCAAACCTCAAAGCAATATTGACTGATTTTCTGCAATATATGTTTGGAGATGTTGAAGTACGTTTCAGACCCTCTTTCTTCCCGTTCACCGAACCTTCAGCTGAAGTAGATATCTCTTGTATTTTCTGTGAGGGTGAAGGGTGTCGTATATGTTCACATACAGGGTGGTTGGAAGTGCTTGGTTGTGGTATTGTTGATCCAAATGTATTTAAAGCAGTGGGTTATGAAGAGGTAAGTGGTTATGCCTTTGGTTTGGGTGTAGAGCGTTTTGCAATGCTTATGCACAAAATACCTGATCTGAGATCTTTGTTTGAAGGTGATATTCGTTTGTTGGAGCAGTTTAGATGATAGTAACAAGAAGTTGGTTAAATGAATTTATAGACCTGAGCAATGTATCGAATGAGAAATTGTATGAAACTTTTAACTCTATTGGATTGGAAGTTGACAGTATCAAGCAAATTGAGATCCCTGAAAAAGTTGTTGTAGGGAAAATACTCTCTTGCGAAAAACATCCTGATGCAGATAAACTTAATGTGTGTCAAATAGATGTGGGTTCGGGAACAAGACAGATCGTATGTGGTGCTGCCAATGTTGTGGATGCAGAGTATGTTGCCGTGGCAACAATTGGTGCTGTGCTCCCCGGAGATTTTGAAATTAAGCATGCAAAACTCCGTGGTGTAGAGAGTGAAGGGATGGTCTGTGCCTCTTCTGAGCTCGGCTTACCTGATACCGGTAAAGGTATTATGATACTTGATGAGAGTATCGGTGAACTGGAAATTGGACGTGAACTTGGTTCTTATAAAAGAGTGGCGGATACTATCATCGAGCTGGAACTCACTGCAAACAGAGGAGATTGTCTTTCTGTGTATGGTGTAGCGAGAGATCTGTCTGCGGCTCTTGAGTTAGACTTGAAACCTTTTGAGTACAAACAAGCTGAAAAAATGAAACTTGGAATTGCCAGAGAAGCAGAGATCCATACTGAAGGCGAGATGGATGCAGACCTGTTGTACAAACTTGCAACTTTAGAGAATATAGACAATAATTTTTTATTGCAATTGCGTTTAGCTATGGTTGCCGTGGAAGCAGAAGGAAAATTAGCAAAAATTTTAGCGTATGCAACACATACAACAGGGGTTATTTTACGTGCATATGAGAGCAGTGCTTTTACAAATGGAGACAATAAAGTAGTTGTACGACTTAGAGTAAAAGAAAAAGGTTTAATGGAAGTCCAGGGAAATGATAATGTTGTTTCTGTTGCAGGTGTCTATCAGTCTGAAGATACTCTAGCAAATGATGATACAAAAAAATTACTCTTTGAAGCGAGTTATATTAATCCTGATACTTTAGTGGAAGCTGTTGCTGAAACCTCTTTCAAAACAGACGACCTTTACTATAAGACTTCCAGAGGTTCTAACCCTGATCTTGAATTTGGACTTAGGTTTTTAGCTTATTTAATGGACAGTTACTCTGATATTAACTGTTATGAAGGTGCTTTAAATGTCAACGTAGACAGAGAAAATGAAAAAGTGATGGTTGATTCAGATGAGATATCTTCCATTATAGGGATGGATGTTGAAACAGCTAAGATCGTTACGATTTTAAAGAAGCTTGATTTTGACATTAATATTGTTTCTGATCATGTACTTTCAGTGACAGTACCACTCTTTAGACATGATATTAAACATATTCAGGATGTATCGGAAGAGATCGTACGGATCATAGGGATCAATAACATAGAAGCAAAACCTTTTGTTTTTGCAGAAAAATTACGTTTGAATGATACGATAGATAGATACAAAGCTAAAAAATCATTTAAAAACCGTGCTGTAGGTACAGGTTTTTATGAGAATGTTTCTTATGTGTTTTCTGAAAGAGCACTTTTGGACAAGTATGGTTTTTCTACGCTTGAAGAAGAACTTGAACTTGCAAATCCTATTGCCGAGGAGCTTAATACTTTGAGATCTACGATCTTGGTCAACCTGTTGATCGCGGCAAAACGTAATGTGAGTTACTCTAGAAAATCTATTCCACTGTTTGAAATTGGTGCAATATTCGGAACTAAGAGAGAACAGAGTGAAGTGATCTCTTTCATTTTCTCCGGACAGATAGAAGGTGAAAATGTAAGAAATGCAGGGAAACCGGCTCTGATAGACTTTGCTTCCTTTACGCAAAAGGTCGGTGCGGTTGTGGGTGCATTTGAATTGGTCCCGTGTACGTATGATAATGGACTGATTCATCCCTACCAGTCTGCAAATATTATAGTAGGGGGTAAAGTATGCGGATTCCTTTCAAAACTTCATCCAACGGTTCAGGAAGCATTTGATCTGCCAGATACTTTTATTGCAGAGCTTGACTTTGATGCATTGTTACCTAAACATATCAATGCAACACCTATTTCCAAATTTCAAGGTGTGTATAAAGATCTCTCTGTCGTGATCGATAAGTCTATGAACTATTATGAAGCGGCTAAAGTGTTACATGCCCTGGATCTTCCTATGCTAAAAGACATCTATCCTGTTGATATCTATGAAGATGAAAAGCTGGGAGACAAAAAGAGTCTTACGATTCGATTTTTCATTCAATCGATGGAAAAAACACTTGAGGATTCAGATATTGAAACAGTCATGAGTGACATTATGACAGCACTCCAAAATGAGTGCAGTGCAGAGTTGAGGTAAGGCATGAAAATACAATTGGCATCGAGTTACGGATTTTGTTTTGGTGTGAAAAGAGCCATTAAAATAGCAGAAGAGCATAAAGGCTCTAAGACTTACGGGCCACTTATCCATAATAAAGATGAGATCAACCGTCTGAAAGAGGGATTTAACATAGGTTTGGCTGAAAAGTTTGAAGATGTTGCTCCGGATGATTCTGTAGTAATACGTACACATGGTATTCCCAAAGATGAACTCTCCAAACTGAAAGAGCAGGACAATGAGATCATTGATGCTACCTGTCCTTATGTAACTACACCTCAAAATATTGTTGAAAAGATGAGTAATGAAGGATACAGTATTGTTATTTTCGGGGATGAAAATCATCCGGAAATAAAAGGTGTTGTGTCTTATGCTAAAGATCTGAGAAATGCTTTTATCGTAGAAGATGAGAAAGAGTTAGATAGCTTACCTATATTGTCAAAAGTAGCAGTTGTTGCTCAGACGACAAGAAAACCTGAAGATTTTTTAAAAGTGGTGAATGCTTTGATACTGACACATAAAGAGGTAAGGGTATTTAATACTATTTGTAATGCAACATTTGAAAACCAGGATGCTGCTGCTGAACTTGCAAAAGATGCAGATGTGATGATAGTCATAGGCGGGAAACACTCTTCAAATACCAAACAGTTACACTCTATATGTAAAAGTTACTGTGATGACAGTTATTTGATAGAGAATGAAAAAGAGCTTGAATCTTCATGGTTTAACGGCAAAAAATTATGTGGTATTTCTGCCGGCGCCTCTACTCCGGACTGGGTCGTGCAAAATGTTATCAATAAAATTCAAGTGCTTAAGAAAGTAGACTAAAAAGATGAATACCTTAACACTTGATCCTATCGCTAAAATAAATGGAGAAGTGAATCTTCCCGGCTCTAAAAGTCTTTCAAACAGAGCTCTGCTTCTTGCTGCTTTGGCAAAAGGTACAACAAAGATCACCAATCTTTTAGAGAGTGATGATACCAGGCATATGTTGACAGCACTTAAACAACTGGGTATTAAATATACACTGTCGGATGACAGAACAGAGTGTATTGTTGTGGGGAATGGCGGACCTGTAAACTCTGAGAATTTTGAAGAACTGTTTTTGGGGAATGCCGGGACTGCTATGCGTCCTCTTTGTGCTGCTTTATGTTTGGGAAAAGGTTCTTATCTGCTTACGGGCGAGCCTCGTATGAAAGAGAGACCTATAGGTCATTTGGTTGATGCTTTGAGACAAGCAGGTGGAAATATCAACTATATTGAAACAGAAGGATATCCGCCTATTCAGATAGAAGCAAATGGATTGTCTGCCGGGAAGGTAGAGATTGAAGGTGCTATTTCAAGTCAGTTTTTAACTGCGCTGCTTCTTGCCGCTCCTATGGCAAAAGATGATATGACCATTAGCATTATAGGTGAATTGGTTTCAAAACCTTACATAGATATCACTATACATATTATGAAAGAATTTGGTGTAGATGTAGTAAATGACAACTATGAAAAGTTTAGTATAAAAGGTGGTCAGACTTATAAAGCAGTAGACTCTTTTATGGTTGAGGGTGATGCCTCTTCAGCCTCTTATTTTTTAGCTGCGGCTGCCATTAAAGGCGGTACGGTTAAGGTAACAGGTATCGGAAAAAACAGTATACAGGGAGATGTTGCTTTTGCTGAGGTACTTGAAAAAATGGGTGCAAAAGTAGAGTGGGGAGATGACTATGTTTCTGTGACAAAAGGTGAACTTAATGCTGTAGATATGGATTTCAATCATATTCCTGATGCCGCCATGACCATTGCTACAACGGCACTTTTTGCTAAAGGTACTACCATACTTCGCAATATTTATAACTGGCGTGTTAAAGAGACAGACAGACTGTTTGCAATGGCTACGGAACTTAGAAAAGTCGGTGCTGAGGTGGAAGAGGGCGAAGATTATTTGAAGATCACACCTCCTTCACAACTAAAACATGCGGCGATAGATACGTATGATGACCATAGAATGGCGATGTGTTTCTCTCTTTTAGCACTTGATCCGGTCTCTGTCACTATTAATGAACCAGAGTGCACAGCGAAGACTTTTCCTACGTATTTTGATGTTTTGGAGAGTGTTTCTACCTATTAATTTGTAGGGTCGGTTTACCGACCATCATTGTTTATATGCTTCATATTTTTGGTCGATAAATCGACCCTACAATATATATTTCAATATTATCCTGATATCCAGACAACTTTTAGCATAAGCATCCCCATAAATTTTTTAGATATAATAACGCAAAATTTGTGTATACATAAGGATAGGTATGAAATTCGAAGATTTCGAAATAGATGAAACAGAAGATTTTGCAGCGATGCTCGAGGAATCGTTTAAAAAGTCAGAATCAAGAAGTGATTTGGTAGCAGGTACAATCGTTAAGATTGATGAGCAAGACAATTTGGTAGTCGTAGATATCGGTGGTGGTAGAGATGCGAATCTTGATCTTGCGGAAATCACAGACGAAGAAGGTAACATTACTTTTGCAGTAAATGATACTATAGATGTTGTTAGTATGGGTAGAGGTAGAATTTCTCATAAAGCAGCACTTTCAAGAGTGGCACTGAATGAATTTATTGCTGAGTATGATGATGAACAAGAATATATCATCGAAGGTGTTGTTACTAAGAAAAACAAAGGCGGCTATGTTGTAGACTGTGACGGTTTAGAATTTTTCATGCCGCGTACACTCTCTTACCTCTCTTCTAAAATAGATCCGATCGGTAAAAAAGTAAAAGCTGTTATCGTTAAAGTCGATAAAGACAAAGGTTCAGTAGTTGTTTCGAGAAAAGAACTTATTGAAAGAGATAAAGCTAAAACTGATGAGATCGTTGGAGCACTTCTTGAAAGTAAAGATCCGGTTATCGGTACGATCAAGAAAATTACTTCTTATGGTATGTTCGTAGATGTTGGTGGTATGGACGGTCTTGTTCACTATTCGCAAATTTCTCATAAAGGACCTGTGAATCCTTCAAAATATTTTGCTGAAGGTGATGAAGTAAATGTTATTGCTCTTGAGTATGATAAAAAGAAAAGACACCTTTCACTGTCGATCAAAGATGCCAACCCTGATCCTTGGGCTGATATTGATGCGATCATCGGTGTTGGAGATACAGTAACCGCTACAGTTTCCAATATTGAACCTTATGGTGTATTTGTTGATCTTGGAGAAGATCTTGAAGCATTCCTTCATGTGTCTGAGATCTCTTGGGACAAAAATGTTAAACATCCAAAAGACTATTTGGAAAATAATTCTGAGATCAATGTTGAAGTGATCGAGATCGATAAAGAAGGTAGAAGACTTAGAGTAAGTCTTAAAAACCTTCTTCCTAAACCGATGGATGCATTTGTTGCTGAAAATAGAGTGGGTGATGTTGTAACGGGTACAGTAACATCTATTACTGATTTTGGTGCATTTGTAAGAGTGGGTGCTATTGAAGGTCTTCTTCACAATCAAGAGATCTCTTGGGATAAATCTAAAAATGCAAAATCTGAACTTAAAACTGGTGATGAAGTTGAAGTGAAGATCATTAAAATTGATAGAGATGCAGGAAAAATTTCACTTTCTAAGAAAGCTTTGGAAGATTCTCCGGTAAAAGCATTCGCTGAAACACATAAAAATGGTGCTATCGTAACCGGTACAGTGAAAGATAAAAAAGACTTTGGTGTATTTATTGCGCTTGAGGATTCTGTTGATGCACTGATCAGAACAGAAGATCTTCACCCGCTTAAATTGGATGAGATCGAAAAAGGTCAAGAGATCAAAGGTGTGATCAGCTTTATTGATGCGAATACTGACAGAATCAGAGTTTCTGTTAAAAGACTAGAGCGTCAAGAAGAGAGAGAAGCAATGGATCAACTCAATCTTGATCAAGATGACAGCATGACACTAGGTGATGCTTTTGGTGATCTCTTAAAAAAATAAAAGTCAAATAGACTTTTATCCAAAATTGAAGAAACATACGTTTTATGTCTCTTCGATTTTTGGTATTTACGACTAAAGTCGTACTCCCCTCCGTACTAGATGGTACATAAAAAATTTACAAAAAAGGTTATGATATGTCAAAAAAAACAATTGTTGTTTGTGACCATATACACCAAAGTGGATTAGATATCCTTGCAAATGACAGCGAAATAGAACTTATAAATGCTGCAGATGAGCCTAAGGCCAAACTGATCTCAGATATTATTCCTTTAGCAGATGTTGCTATTACCCGTTCTTCTACAGATGTTGATGCTGCATTTTTGGCTTCTGCTAAAAAAGTGACAGCCGTGGTACGTGCAGGTGTTGGTGTCGATAATGTAGATATTCCCGGTTCGAGTAAACAGGGGATCGTCATTATGAATGTACCAACAGCCAATACGATAGCAGCAGTTGAACTTACAATGGCACACTTGCTTTCCTGTGTAAGAAAATTTCCTTATGCGCATAACAATTTAAAACTTGACCGTGTATGGAGAAGACAAGACTGGTATGGTACTGAGCTTAAAGACAAAAAACTTGGTGTGATCGGTTTTGGTAATATTGGTTCAAGAGTGGCTAAAAGAGCAAAAGCATTTGAGATGGATGTGCTTGCTTATGACCCTTATGTTGATCCAAGCAAAGCGACCAATCTGGACATTAGCTATACAAAAAACTTTGAAGATATTTTGGCTTGTGACATTATTACTATCCATACACCCAAAACAGAAGAGACTATTGGAATGGTAGGATCTGAAGAGATCGCCAAAATGAAAGACGGTGTGATACTGATCAACTGTGCCAGAGGTGGTTTGTATGATGAAGAGGCACTTCTTGAAGGTTTAAAGTCGGGCAAGATAGCCATGGCAGGTATTGATGTATTTAACAAAGAACCTGCAACGGATCACCCACTGCTTGATTTGGATAATGTAACTGTTACGCCACACCTTGGAGCCAATACGAAGGAGTCACAACGCAATATTGCAATTCAGGCTGCTGAGAATGCAATAGCAGCGGCAAAAGGTATCTCCTATCCTAACGCTTTGAATTTGCCGATCAAAGAGAGTGAGTTACCTGATTTTGTAAGACCATATCTTGAACTTATTCAAAAGATGGGGCATCTCTCTGCACAAATCACCAAAAGTGCTGTAAAATCTATCAAAATAACTGCAGAAGGACCTGTATCTGATTATATTGAGTCTATGGTTACCTTTGCAACTGTAGGTGTACTGACTGAGTCGCTGGCAGATCAGGTCAATTATGTGAATGCCGAATTTGTTGCTGAAGAGCGTGGTATAGAACTTGAAAAAGAGACAAAACCAAATACAAGTGGTTTTACAAATAAAGTTGAAATCAAACTTACTACATCTGAAAGTACGATTGTTATTGCAGGGACTGTATTTGATGATACGGTTCAACGTATTATTGAGATAGATGACTATATTTTGGATGTAGAACCAAAAGGAACAATGATCTTCTTTAGAAATACAGACACTCCGGGTGTGATCGGTGATGTGGGTTATATTTTGGCGAGTAATGAATTAAATATTTCTGACTTTAGACTGGGAAGAGACAACAAACAACAGGCTTTGGCTGTTGTTCGTGTAGATGCTCAAGTCTCTAAAAAAGTACTTGATGAACTTTCATCATTGGAAGCATGTATCAGCGTAAGTCACGCGACACTTTAAAACAAGAGAGATAGTTTTTACTATCTCCAGGTTTTTTAACTTTAATCAATAGTTTTCATCAAAATAACTGCTTTTCATAATTAGTTTAAATTATATTTGTTATAATCACGACAATATTTTATACTGATATAGTCTATTATTATATCTTTCGCTATAATATACTTTTATCTAGGAGTTTATCACTATGTTCATCAAAAGATACATGATCTTATTGGCTGTTGCCTTACCACTCTTTGCAGGAGTCAAGAACTTAACACTTAACAGTGCAATTCAAATATTGAAAAATGATAATTTAGAACTTAAAATATCACGTTTCAATGAACAGATGAAAGCCTATGAAGTAAAAGCAGTTGAAGGGCTTAATTACGGTAAGTTGGATCTGACTATGACAGGTATGCGATCTAATGATGCTTTAAATGTCTTTGGCTTTAAACTTCAGAGCAGGGAAGCTACTTTTGGAGATTTTGGATTTGCAGAATTTGACATGTCCGGAGCTACCAATCCTCTTCCTGTTGAACCAAAAGCATTGAATTATCCGGATGCAAGAAATCATTTTCAAACAAAGATCTCTTATCTGTTACCTCTGTATACGGGTGGAAAACTCACTGAGTATCAAAATATTACAGAGTCAATGCATAGAATGAGTCAGTTTGATACTAAAAAACTTCTCAATGCAAAAATATATCAGACAAAAAAAGCATTTTACGATATCTCTTTGGTTGAAAATTATATTTCAAATCTTTCTAAGATCATAAAGAATATTGACAGGTTGGAATCGATAGTCAAATCGATGGAGACAGAGGGATATGCTCAGGATATTGATCGTCTTGAAGTTCAAGCGCGTAGTGCAGAAGCACAGAGTATGTATAATCAGGCCAAACTTAATAAAGAGCTTGCCTATCAATTCCTCTCTTTTCTGCTTAACAAAGAAGTAAGTACAATAAAACGTGTACGCGATATGGCACCTATGCCCCCTGTCAATAAAAGAGATCTTGAAGCAAACAATATAGATATCCAAAAAGCACTTTTAGGTTTGGAAATTTCTGATATGGCAGTTGAAGCACAAAAAGGTAATTTTCGTCCTGAGCTAGGAGCATTCGGAGAGTATGGTTCTGCAGACAATGTATTTATGAATGAATTTTTTGATAAAGATGCATACACGGTTGGTGTACAAATGAAATGGAATCTTTTTAGCGGTGGAGTTGATGAAGCAAACCTTGAAAAGGCGAAGGTTCAACGTATGATGGTAAGAGATCAGGTTGAATTGGCTAAAAAAGGTATCGCTTTAAAAGCAAAAAAACTTAAAACTGAAGTATTGAGTGCAAATGCAGATATACGATCTTATAAAAAACAGTTAAAATTTGCAAGAAAAGTATATGAGAACTACCGTGCACGATATAAAGAAGGTATTGTATCTATTTCTGATGTGCTTATCCAGCAGTCCAAAGAGTTGGAAGTTTTACTGAAACTTTTAACCGCTAAAAATAAACGTAATACCAAAATATTTGAGCTTGACAGTATTTTAAACAGAGGAGGAAAAGTATGAAAAAAATCATAATATTATTTATGGGTGTGTTTTTAATAAACGTAAGTGCTGTAGAGATCAACTTAAGCGGCTCTGTGATTTCAGATAACCAGAAAATGATGACAAGTCGTTACATGGGTTATGTGAAAAAGATGGCTGTGAGTGAAGGTGATATTGTAAAAAAAGGTCAATTGCTTTATGAGATCGATTCTAAAGAGATAGAGTCTGCAGAGAGACAGGTTGATCTAGGTATCTCGCAAGCAAGACTTGCCCTCCAAATGAATAAAAATCAGTATAACAATGTACTTATGAACCTTTCAAGACATCAAAGGCTCTTTAAGAAAAAAATGGTTTCAAAGTATGCGTTGGAAACTTTGGAGCTTGCAGCCAAAAACCTGAAAGACATGGTATTAATAGCTACAAAACAGGTCGAACAGGCAGAGGCAAAAAAAGAAGAAGTATTGAATCAGTATAATTATTTGAAAATACAGGCACCCAATGATGGTGTGATCGTAGCAAAAAAACTAAATGAAGGCGAAATGGCAATTCCGGGAATGCCGGCAGTGATTCTCACTGACTTAAGTAGATTGAAAATTGTTGCAGAAATTGCAGAGACACAACTAAAAGATATTTCTTTGGGTAAAGAGGTCAAGATAGAAATACCTTCACTGGGCTTTGTTACAACAGGTAAGATATCTTCTATTATTCCAAATTCAAATCCAATGACACATAAGTTTAAAATTAAAATAGAATTCGATCTCAAAGATCGTTCAGTATATCCAGGTATGTATGCCAAAATTTTTATTAGGTAGTCATCATGTCAAATAAAAAAGAATA
>JAGGRU010000297.1 GCA_021159425.1 Sulfurovum sp. | reverse complement strand
CCAAAATTTGGGGAAGCACGTATTGTAAATTCTGAGACAAATTGCCGTCCGGCATTTAGAGACAATTTGCCGCGTATTGAAAATGGGGAGAAGTTGACACGTATTAATGGACTTTACAGGCATGGATATTTACTGGCTCCGGCGATTGTTGAAAAAGCGTTAAATGAAGGAATTTATACAAGCTGATTGTAGGGTCGGTTTACCGACCAAAAAATATGATTTACTTAGGATGGTCGGTAAACCGACCCTACGAGAAAAGGATTTTTAGATGATAAGAGTGAGCGTAAACGGTGAGATCAAAGAGATTGAAAAAGATTTAAATATCACCCAACTCATCAAAGCGTTGGAATATAAAACAAAAGGTTTTGCTGTTGCGGTGAATACTACTTTTGTTTCCCTTGCAAGCTATGAGATGACAAAAATTAGGGAGGGGGATACCATCGATATTCTTGCTCCCGTACAAGGTGGATGACATGACCAAAAATATGAATATGATAAATGATACATGGGAGATTGGAGGGAAAACACTTCAGTCTAGACTGCTTATAGGTTCTGCACTTTATCCGTCTCCTGCAAACATGTCCGACGCGATTCAAATATCAGGAGCACAGATAGTGACTGTAGCGCTTCGTCGTCAGTCAGCAGGTGAGAATGCAGGGGGTGATTTTTGGAATATTATAAAATCACTTGGTATTGAAGTTTTACCCAATACAGCAGGGTGTCACTCTGCCAAAGAGGCGATCACTACAGCACAAATGGCAAGAGAAGTCTTTGGTACGAACTGGATAAAACTGGAAGTGATAGGAGATCAGTACAATTTACAGCCTGATCCTTTTGAAACAGTCAAAGCAGCAGAAGTACTCATAAAAGAGGGTTTTGAAGTTTTCCCCTATACAACAGATGATCTGGTAGTGGCTAAACGTTTGGCTAATGTAGGATGCAAGATCATCATGCCTTGGGGTTCGATGATAGGTTCAGGCAAGGGTTTGATGAATCCGGATAACCTTTTGGCTATTCGAAAACAGTTCCCGGAACTCAAATTGATCATAGATGCGGGCATAGGTAAACCTTCACATGCTACGCAGGCAATGGAGTTGGGCTATGATGGTGTATTGTTAAATTCTGCGATTGCACTGGCACATGACCCGGTGAAAATGGCTGATGCATTTAGAGTTGCAGTTGAAGCAGGTCGTTTAGGGTATGAGGCAGGGGTTATGCAGCAAAGAGAATTTGCTTCTCCTTCAACACCAACGATCGGTACGCCTTTTTGGCACCAATTTAAGGATTAATATGAGATTTTTGGATTGTGGGACAAAACCTTTAGGTATCTACCCCGTAGTAGACAGAGCATATAAACTTGAAGCACTTTATCAAGCAGGCATTACAACTGCTCAGCTAAGAACCAAAGATAAATTTAAAGGTCAAGCCTTAGAAGATGAGGTAATAGAAGCCATTAAAATATCTAAACACTACAAGGCAAGGTTTTTCCTCAACGACTTTTGGGAACTAGGTATTAAGCATAAAGTATATGGTATTCACTTAGGACAGGAAGATATACAAGAAGCCGATGTTGAGGCTATTTATCGTGCCGGTATCAGACTAGGCATCAGTACACACACGAGAGATGAAATAGAAATTGCTATGGCATTTGAACCCTCTTATTTGGCAATAGGTCCAATTTATGAACCCATTTCCAAAAAACTGACTTACGATCCTGTGGGGATAGAAGATTTAAAGCACTGGGCTAAAAATGTAACATATCCAATAGTTGCTATTGGTGGGATAACGATTGAAAATATTAAAGACGTAGCCCAAACAAAAGCAGCCTCTGGCATAGCAATGATTTCAGATGTATTGGAAGGGGGAGAAGTATCTCAAAAAAGAACTACTGCCCTTATGAGAGTGTTTGAGAAATATGCCAGATAACTATACGCCAACAGTCCTCACCATAGCCGGTTTTGACCCTTATGGTGGCGCAGGCATTCAGGTAGATTGTAAAACGATTCATGCCTTAGATGGATATGCTTTTTCTGTTACTACAGCACTTACTGCACAATCTTCACAAGGGGTAAAAGATGTGCAAAGTACAGATCCAAAAATGTTTAAAGAACAACTGGAAACACTTCTAAAAGATGTGAAACCTGATGCTGTAAAAATTGGGATGTTGGCAAACAGAGAACTGATAGAAATAGTTATAGAGATGATCAAAAAGTATGAACTTAAAAATATTGTGCTTGATACTGTATTGGTAAGTTCCAGTGGCAAAAAACTTTTAAATGAAGATGCGATAGAAGTAATGGTCGAGAATTTGTTTCCTCTGGTGGATATCATTACCCCAAATATTCCTGAGATCAATACATTTTTAGAGTCTGACTATGTTGGAGAAGAAGATGAGATAGAAGAGATCTCAAAAGCATTGATCGCATTGGGTGCAAACTCTGTACTTATTAAAGGTGGTCACAGTAGTAATCAGAAAGAGGCAAGAGATCATCTTGTTTCAAAATCTTTAAAAATTTATACTTTTATATCACCACGAATCAGCACTACGCACACCCATGGAACAGGTTGTCTTCTCTCATCAGCCATAGCAACAAATTTGGCTTTAGGTTATGATCCAATGGAAAGTGTAGCAAAAGCGAAGAACTTTTTGTATAAAAAACTTAAAGACTCGACAGCCTTAAATCTCAATTATAACGATGAGTTACACGAGCGTAGAGAAGCTATTTTTTAACAACTGCTTTTCTAATTAAGTGTAATTTTATCTTATTTAAGTATATTTCATTATCAATCACTCGGGGTGCTGAAAATTCAGCTGAGATAATAAAGGGAACCTATTATTAGAGGTTCCCTCAACCCGTTGAACTTGACCTGGATAACTCCAGCGTAAGGAAGAGATTTACTTTTATATACTTCTTTTTCCTTATAATATATTTTAGGAAAATACGATGAAATCCAAACATTTAACTTTATCATTTATAGCTGTATCTGCTATTTTAAATTTACCTGCATTTGCAGAAGAGATCAACCTGGATCCTATTGTTGTAGGTGCAGACTTCAGAGATCAAAACCTTTCACAGGTAAGTAACAGTGTAAGCGTGATCTCTGAGAAAGACATATATGATAAATCTTCACAATCTTTTGTGGAAACGATTGCTGCAGTACCGAATGTGAACTTCTCTTCAGGTTCATCAAAAGCAAAATATATACAAATCCGTGGAATAGGAGAGAGAAGCCAGTTTGTAACACCCGTGAATCCTTCAGTAGGTGTCATAGTGGATGGGATCGATTTTTCACAAAATGTTTTAGGGGTAACACTCTTTGATCTAAAACAGATAGAAGTACTTAGAGGTCCTCAGGGAACAACATTTGGTGCAAATGGTATGGCAGGGGTCATCAATGTTGAGAGCAATGAGCCAACGAATGATGTAAATGGACATATAGAAGCTACAGTAGGGGATTATAATACTAAAGCGGTTGGTATTGCTGTGAATGTACCAATAGTTGAAGACAAACTGCTTTCAAGATTTTCACTCTATAAAAACACAAGTGACGGTTATATGACCAACTCTTATCTGGGGCGTGAAGATACCAATAATATTGATGAATTGACAGCCAAAGCAAAATTTAAATGGTTTGTATCTGATAATCATACTATTGACTTGACACTGATGCATGTGGATATTGATAATGGTTATGATGCCTGGACACTGGATAACACAAGGGATTCACATTCCGATCAACCGGGAAAAGACAGGCAAAAAACAGATGCGTTCTCTTTAAAGTCAACGTATCAGGTCAATTCAAAAATGCACTTGATCTCCAGTCTAAGCTACAGTCAATCCGATATGGAATACTCTTATGATGAAGACTGGTCATATGTAGGTGAGTTTGATCCGGATTGGGCATACAGTTCATTTGATCAGTACCTGCGAGACAGAAAACAGGCAGATGTTGATGTGAGAATGGTTTCAGATGAAGAGGGACGTATTTTCAATGGAAGTACAGATTGGACAGTTGGAGTTTATTATAAGGACTACTCTGAAGATATGATACGTAACTATACATATCTTGATGCACCGTTCAACAGCTTGTATGATACAAAAAATAAAGCGATATATGGACAGTTAGATACACATTTTACCGATAAGCTTACACTTATAGCCGGATTGAGAGTTGAAAAATGGGAAGCAGAGTATAGTGATTCTGATAATGTAAATATTGATACAGATGAAGTTTTAAATGGTGGAAAACTTGGTTTGAATTATCAGGCTGATGCTGATCAACTCTACTATGTGACACTATCAAAAGGATACAAGCCTGGAGGGGTTAATTCTGATTATAGATTGACAGCAGATGCAAAAGAGTACCAGACGGAAAATTTATGGAATCTGGATGCAGGATTAAACTCAAGCCATTTTGACAACAAGGTAAAAAGTAGACTAAATCTCTTTTATGGAAAAAGAAAAGACCAACAGGTTAAAAGTTCTGTAGTGCAAACCCGTACTGATGGAAGTTCAGAGTTTATTGACTATATCACGAATGCTGCAGAAGGGACCTATTATGGTTTAGAATCACAAATTGATTATTACCTCATAGATGATCTGCATATGTATACAAGCCTTGGTTTGCTCAAAGCAAAATTTGATGAGTATAATGATCCTAACCCAACGGCACTCGATATGACTGGACGTGCACCTGCAAACTCTCCTGAATATCAATATAATGTTGGTTTTGATTACTTCTTTTTGGAAGCGTGGACATTCAAAGCCAATGTTGAAGGAAAAGGGTCTTACTATTTCTCTAACAGACACGATGAACAAACTGATCCGTATGCACTCTTGCACTCGAGCCTTGAATATACAGATGGATCTTTTACTGCAAGCGTATGGGTAAGGAATATTACAGATGAAGAGTATTATGTACGTGGATTTGGAAGTTTTGGAAACAACCCGTCTAAATTTTATGAAACTGAGCTCTATACACAATTGGGTGCACCAAGAACAGCTGGCTTAACACTCTCTTACGATTTTTAAAAGGAAGTAAAAATGGAAATTTCAGTAGACATAAGTATGTACCCTCTTCAAAAAGAGTATGAAGCACCTATATCAGCATTTATTGAAAGATTAAAAACAGAACCAACAGTAAAAGTTTCCTGTAATGAACTGAGTACACAACTTCACGGAGATTACAGAACCATTATGAAACTGCTTGAAGAGGAGATCTATTCGGTCTTTTCTGAAATTCCAGATTCTATTTTTGTTTTAAAGTTTGTAGGACACAACAGAGAAGGTAAATTCTAGAATGGATCTCTCCCCGGCTGGTATAACGTCCGCATTTGCACAAATGTCAGGATGGGAAATCCTGGCTGTGATTTTGGGTATTACTTATGTGATACTTGCAGCCAAAGAGTCACAGTGGGCATGGCCTTTTGCTTTTTTCTCTACACTGGTCTATACTGTTCTCTTTTGGGATGGTGCATTGATCTCCTCTTCAATTCTCAATTTTTACTATATGGCAATGGCGATCTACGGCTTTATTCTTTGGAAAGAAGATGAAGAAGGAGAGACACTGAATATTAGCCGATGGCCTCTGAAACAGCATATTATTTTTATCGTTGTTGGACTTATGGGAAGTATTGTGCTGGGCTATTTGTCAGAAACATATTTTGCTGCAAGATTTGCCTACCATGATGCCTTTGTCATGGTCTTTTCGGGTATAGCAACCTGGATGATGGCAAAAAAGGTGTTGGAGAACTGGCTCTATTGGATGGTCATAGACTCTACAGCTATTGCACTTTATTACAAATCCGGCTACCTGGCAACGATCGTACTTTTTGTTCTTTATGTCATCTTGGCATTCTACGGCTACGCTTCCTGGAGAAAGGCTTATGTTGAAGATAATATTTAAAGGTAAAAATATAGAGAATCTTCAGCGTTTACCTGATCAGGGCTTCTCCAATATAAATTATACTTTTACCTTTAAAGATACAACCTATCTCTTACGTCAATTTAAACTTCAAGACCGTGACCGTCAGCTAGAGTTTGATATTCAAACTTTGGTATATAAAGAAGAATTGGCTGCAAAACCTTATGACTTGAACCTTTCGGATGGTTATATGATCTGTGAATTTCTTGATGGGCATCACAAAGAGAAACTGGAGAGAAATGATATTGCTCAAATGACCCATGTATTAAAAAAATTACACAGTTTAACAATAAAATCACAAATGATTGATCTGAAAAGTGAATTTAAGATACAGGATAAAGCACTGAGTGATGCATTTCTAATGATTGACAGCACCGAGAGAGAGATTGTTCTGTGCCATAATGATCTAAATCCAAAAAACTGTATTTTTTCAGACAAAAGTTTAAAACTGATTGATTGGGAGTTTGCAGGTATGAATGATCGTTATTTTGATTTGGCAGCGCTTTCTGTAGAGTTTAATTTTGAACTTATAGATGATGCTTATCTCCTGGCATCTTATTTTGGTAGAGAAGGTTGGAATAAAAAGAAGTTTGATGCCTATAAAGTCATCTATAAAACGTTATGTGAAAAATGGTTTAAAGAAAATACGTAGGGTGCGATTGCTATCGCACCAATAAGGGAATTTTCAAACAATCACATTTTGACCGAAAGGGTTAAGAAGCCTACTCTACAGTAACGGATTTAGCCAGGTTTCTTGGCATATCTACATCATTCCCAAGTCTTACAGAAATCTCAAGTGCAAGCAGTTGCGTCACCACCATCATTTCAAAGAATTCCAACATAGGGTGGGAATCATACTTGGTTTGTATGAAATCATCTGCCAATTCAAACGGCTCCGGAGAGATAGCTAAAATAGTGGCATCTCTGGCAGACAACTCTTCTACATTTGATTTGATCTTGTCATAGTGCATGGTTTTTGGCATAAGTGCAATGGTGAAGAGTTCAGCATCTGCCAAGGCAATGGGTCCGTGTTTCATCTCACCGGCAGGGTAGCCTTCTGCATGAAAATAACTTATCTCTTTTAGTTTCAATGCACCTTCAAGCGCAAGTGGGAAGAATATATCTCTACCGATGAAAAAGAAGCCGTGCCCATGCAGATAACGTTTAGACATTCTTGCAAGTTTAGTATGCAGTTTCTCTTCAACAACAAGGGCTTTTGGTGTTTTTCTCATCGCAGTGATCTCTGTTTGTAGAATTTCAGAAGAGACAGTCTTTTTTTCTTGACCCACATAAAGTGCCAACATCCAAAGTACCATAGTCTGGGTAGCAAATGCTTTTGTACTGGCAACGCCTTTTTCTATACCGGCTCTTGTAAGAATAGCAGCATTACTTTCCCGTACAATGGAAGAGTTATCCACATTACAAATACTTAGACTTTTAAGCCCGGCTCTTTTTGCCATTTTCAGTGCTTCAAGTGTATCTGCTGTCTCTCCACTCTGAGAAATAGTAATGAATAGCGTGTCCTTTGTAAGCAGAGGGTCTTTATATCTGAACTCTGAAGCAATTTCAATATCACATCTAATTTTAGCAATACGCTCGAAAAGATAGGCAGAAGTGAGAGCAGAGTGATAAGAGGTACCACAGGCACAGATCTTAATGGCAGTAATACCTTCGAAAAAGTTTTCGTCTAACTCATCAAATAGAATGCTGTTGCCGTGTACACGACCCATCATAGTTTCAGTCATTACATAAGACTGCTCGTAGATCTCTTTTTCCATAAAGAAACGGTATCCGTCTTTCTGGGCAGAGACTTTGTCCGCTGTAAGTGCCTGTTTTGTAAATGATCTTTCACCTTCATCATTGAAAAGTCTTACTTTCCCGTCTTTGGCAAAACCATATTCACCATCTTCCAGATAATACACTTCCGTTGCTTTCCCGATGATCGGGGTATCGGAAGAGGCAAAATAGACTTCTTTCCCATCAAAACCAATGAGCATAGGAGAACCATTCTTTGCAAAAAAGATAGTATCTGGAGCAGCTTCGCTAATCAGTAAAGTAGCATAAGCACCTTCAAGTTTTTCAATGGTTTTTTGAAATGCAGGGAATGGATCATTTATTTCATTGTTGAATTTTTCAAAGACATGTACAATAGTTTCAGTGTCTGTTTGACTTAAAAAGTTTACACCCTCTGCCTGTAATTCTTCTTTTAGTTCCTGATAATTCTCTATGATCCCGTTATGCACTACATAAGAGTATGCTCCAAGGTGAGGGTGAGCATTGAGCTCTGTTGGTTTACCATGTGTTGCCCATCTTGTATGTCCAATGGAAATACCGAAACCTTCACTTTCGTAAGACTTTGTTTTTTCTCTAAGATTAGCCAGTTTGCCTATGGCTTTAAAGTTAGAAAGTTTTTCACCTTCTATAATGGCTATACCTGCAGAATCATAGCCTCTATACTCTAACTCCTGTAAGCCGTCAAGCAGTATCTCTTTTTTCTCTTTTGATCCGATATATCCAACAATTCCACACATATTTAATTTTCCCCAGTCAGTTTATCTATTATTTTGTCTGTATTATGACAAAAGTTTCCATTCTTTTCGATGAGAAAGATATCTCGTACACTATTTTTAAATGTATGTATTTTGGCAGTGACAATGTCTATACCAAGCGTATCAAACATATGAATGATATAGGCAAGCAAACCTTTTTGGTTTACAGTATGCAGGCGCATCATGGCATAGCTTTGTGAATGATCACAGTCAATTTCCAGTTCTTTCTTTTTAATGACAGGGTTATGAAGTTTACTTTTTTTACTGTCATCAAAAGAGTTATGAAGTATCTCTTCAATGAGAAAGATATCTTCCTTGTCCACTTTGACAGAAAAGTCTATTTTAAAATATTTAAGATCACCAAAGAGTTTACAAATATCCATATTGACTACATCAAGGTTGCTGAGTTTACCCAAGAAATAACCTAAATTAAATGATTTTGAACGAATAAGTTCAATAGTTAAATATCTATCATTACTGATCAAAAACTCATACTCTTTTGTCTCAAATCCTTTTTTGGCAATAGCCACAATACGTTCCGGTCTGTATCGTAAAAAAAGCAGATTGGAAGGAATTTGTAAGATCTTTTTTTGTTCTGTTTTTTTCAAAGCAAGAAAATCAGGATGTCTTTTCAGTATTTTCTCTTTTTTAATACGTTTTGCAACTCTATCTAACATGATCGTATGATTCAATGCTTCAATGGAACGCATATAAAGCGTTTTAATTAATCGTGCATTAAACGAAGTATATGTACCTGCCCCTACCCCATTCATATCTGCATAAGTAAGGATATAGATCATGTCTAAAAGTTTTTGGGTTTTAAAATGTGAGGCAAATGCCAAAATAACCTTTTCGCTGTATAGATCTTCCCTTTGTGCCACATTAGACATTAGTGTATGGTAGCGAATGAGGGTTTCACCCATCTTGATCAGTGCAGTGTCCACCTGCAGTTTATTTGCAAATATTTTAAAAAGTGTTGCACCTACAAGATGGTGATCACGTTTACGTCCTTTTCCTGCATCATGTAAAAAAGTGACTAATTTAAGCATTGCCTTTTCATCGTAATCCAAAGTTTCAAATAGATTTTGAATAAAAGGATCATCTATATGTTCCAAATGGTATACAGATTTCATGGAATGTATATCTACGGCATATTGATGATATCCGTCAAATTGAGGCAGATCTACCACTTGTCTAATAGGAGGAATGACATATTTCAGAAGCCTGGCAAAGGAAATAGAGCTCAAAATGTAATAAGAGTATGGCTGATAAAAAAATCTTGCAATTGTTTTATAAAGTGCCTCATTTGGACGATCCGGCCTATCTGCAAGTAAAAGTTGTTGATGGAATGTGGAATGTGCATAAAAAGGTTTTTCTGCATGATCGCACAATTGTTTGAGAAGTCCGTTGAAATCTTTTGTTTCAGGATAGATAAAATTCTTTTTAGGGTCTGCAGGAATATACCCTTCGGTAAGTTTATTTAACCAAATAGTACTGTAAAGCCTAGTGATCTTAAGACTTTCAGTTACTTTTCTGGCAAATTTCATATGTCCTTGTTTGCTCTCTTCGTATCCAAGCAGTTTCGCAATACTCGGAATAAGGTCAAGACGTAATTTGTCTTCTTTTTTACCCGTCGCCAAATGCAGAGCAGAACGTACACGGAATAGAAATTCCAAAGCGATCCTGAAAATTCGATACTCTTTTTCATCTACAATATTAGAGGGAAGATCTTTTATACTGTTCACATTATAAAAAACTTTTCCGACCCAAAAAACAAGATTGGCATCACGAAAACCACCAACACCGCCTTTGAGATTCGGTTCCATTGTGAGTGGGAATTTTTTATGTTTTTTCTCCTGCTCTTCCAGTTTCAATGCTATGAATGTTTTAGGGTCATCATAACGTATCTGAGAGATAGCATTTTGTGTTGCTATCCAAATAAAATGTGACCCTTCTATAAAACGAGACTCAATAAGCGCTGTTTTAATAGTAATGTCAGTTTTTGAAACTTCATATAACTCTTCAACAGTGTGTACACGATGTCCAAGTTTAAGACCGGTATCCCAAAGTATGTAGAGTATTTTTTCTATCATCTCTTTGGTGTTGTAACCGGGAATATCTTTATAAACGATCATCAAGTCAATGTCTGAATGTACACACAAAGCTGTTCCCGTCCATACGACCCAAGTGCAACCAAAGCAAGAGGAATAGAATTTTTCATGGGAGCATAATCTCCAAACATTTCTCTTTGTGCGACCTGATATACCATTTTGAGAACAGTATCTATCTTTTTGGTATGTTTAACAAGAAAATCTTTCCCACCAGAGTTTGTAAATGTCTCTTCAAGCGTACTGAAATAGGTTTTAATATCTTTTTTAAGGACTTTTGCTATTTCAAAATCTGCGGCATTATTATAAAGCAACTCTTCTATCTGGGCTTTTACTTTCTCCAATATACTCTCCATAATGTAATATTGGTATAATAACAAAAATTTACCAAATGGATGATTTGATGGACTTAAAGAAAGAAGACAAGCTAATACAAAAAGTGCGTAATAAAGAGCGACTCTCACAAGAAGAGGGTGAAGCACTTTATGAACTGGATCTTTATTCTTTAGGCGAATTAGCAGATGAAATCCGTCAAGAGAAGTATGGTAAAAAAAGTTACTTTAACATCAACCGTCACATTAACCCTACCAATGTCTGTGCTGATATTTGCAAATTCTGTGCATACTCTGCAAGCAGAAAAAATCCAAATCAGTACACAATGAGCCATGAAGAGATTTTAAAGATCGTAAAACATTCACAGGAGATCGGTGCAAAAGAGATGCATATCGTCTCTGCACATAATCCAAATGACGGAGTAGAGTGGTATATGGGTGCTTTTAGAAAGATAAAAGAACAATACCCTGACCTTCACGTTAAAGCAATGACCGCAGCAGAGATAGATTTTCTAACAAGAGAGTATGGACACTCTTACGATGAAGTGTTAGACATGATGATAGAAAACGGTGTTGACTCCATGCCAGGTGGAGGTGCAGAAATTTTTGATGAAGAAGTACGGGAATATCTTTGTAAAGGAAAGGTGACTTCAGACCAATGGCTTGAAATACACCAAAAGTGGCATGAAAGAGGCAAAGAGTCTAATGCAACGATGCTTTTTGGACACATAGAGACAAGAGCCCACCGTATTGATCACATGATCCGATTGCGTGATCTGCAAGATAAAACAAATGGATTTAATGCTTTTATCCCTCTTGTATACCAAAAAGAGAATAACTTTCTCAAAGTAAAAGAGTTCCCGTCAGGACAGGAGATATTGAAAACCTATGCCATTTCACGCATCATGTTAGATAACATTCCGCACATAAAAGCCTACTGGGCAACTGCAACCATAAACCTAGCACTTATAGCCCAAGAGTTTGGCTGTGATGACTTAGATGGAACCATAGAAAAAGAAGCCATCCAATCAGCAGCAGGAGCAGCATCTTCGCACGGTATGAACTTAGATGATTTTGTAGCCATGATCAAAAATTCAGGCTTCCAACCTATAGAGAGAGATAGTCTTTATAATGAGTTAAAAGCGTATTAATAGTCAAAAAGTGATTTAACTAGAGAACTTATTTTGCTTCGAGTAGCTTATCATTGGCAAATTGGTGGATGACGGAGTTTATAAGCGTTTGATAAGGGATGCCTTTTGACAGAGCTTTACTTTTTATCTTGATGATATCTGCTTCCAGTGCTCTAATATTGATAGCTTTTTTCTGTTTTACATTTGCTACTACATTGGCTTTAAACATAGCTTTTTCTGATTCTTGATTTCCTATAGCTACGTAATCTACAGCTTCATAGGCAGCTTGTTCAGCTTCTAGTTCTTGAAGTATTTGTTCTCTTTTCATGTCTTTTTTCACGGTATGCCTTTCTAAAATTCTTAGCTATTTTTTATTTTTACCAAGTAATAACTTAGTATCTTTTCTGCTAGGATAGATAGTCTTAAAAAATATCTCATCTTCACTCTCCACAAATGGAACAACATAAATATAATTGTCTATCTCTACAAAGAGCTTTTTTTGATTGGGGTATTTTTCTTGGTCAGGATGAATCTCTATGCTATGCAAGCCGTCATTTAGTATAGCTTCCTCTACATCTTCAAAAGATACACCCCTCGTTAGTCTCAATTTTATATTTTTCTCTTCATTCCATCTGATGATTTTCATCTACACCCTTTGATATACAATTCATACTAATTGAGTATCTATAGTATATCTAAAATGTTATTGAATATCAAGAGCTAAGTTTTTATAAAAAAACGCAAGAAAGACCAAACATAAAAATAAAGAGATATAATACATCCAAGACTTAGATAGGAACAAATAAAATGGTATTAATGTATTAATGATAGACAACTATGACAGCTTTACCTACAATGTCGTGCAGTATTGCAGAGAACTTGGAGCAGACCTGAAAATTATCCGTAATGATGAACTCACACTTGATGAGATCAAAGCATTAGATCCTGAAAAGATCATCCTTTCTCCCGGTCCTTCAACACCGGATGATGCCGGTGTAACACTGGAAGTCATTAAAGAGTTTGCAGATACGACACCTATTTTTGGTATCTGTTTAGGGCATCAGAGTATTGCGCAGGCATTTGGTGGAGAGGTCATACGGGCTAAAAATATGATGCATGGTAAAACGTCTCAGGTTGAGGTAGATGCTTCAACACCTATTTTCAAAGATCTTCCAAATGAATTTAGAGCAACACGTTATCACTCTTTAACAGTAAATAAAGAGAACTTACCGGACAATATTATCGCAACATCACATAGTAAAGATGATGATGAGATCATGTCGTTAGAGATCAAAGGCAAACCGATATATGGTGTTCAGTTTCATCCGGAGTCGATCATGTCTGAACATGGACATGAAATGTTGGATAACTTCTTAAAACTTTAACTTCTAAGGCTTCTTGATGAAAAAACAGTATTTTCTATTGGCAACTTTTTTTTATGCTATAGCCATTTTTTATCTTGCAGCTACAACACCTATCAGTCCCCATGAGGCAAAAATACTTTACGCGTCCCAGGATATCGTATCTGCATTTATGAAATTGGGAAAAAGTTTTATTCCTGGTTTTTTTGGATTAAGAGTCTTTTTCATACTCTTTGGATTTGTATCTATATTGTTTTTTTATGAATTTAGCAGGCGTTACTTTTCCAAACGTGAAGATGCGTATCTTTCAACATTTATTTTTATGTTATTACCGGGAATTGTGACAGGGAGTACTTTAGTAAATGTTGCCATTATTGTATTGCCTTTAGTATTACTTTTTGTACTGTTATATGAAAAGAACCATCTTGTTTTATTGCCATTTATTATGCTTGCTCTCTTCTTTGTGCATGAGGCTTCTATCATCTTCTTTATTGCTGTACTGATCTATGGTGTGATCCATAAAGATACAAAACTCTCTATTTCTTCAGGAGCTTTTTTAATAGCTTTTATCTATTTGGCAAAAGGTATAGAGATAGGAGGACGACCTTCAGGACACTTTGCTGAAATATTTGGACTTTATGCAGCCGTATTCTCCCCACTTGTATTCCTCTATTTTTTCTACACCATGTACCGTATACTACTTAGAGAAAACAAGACACTTCTTTGGTATATATCATTTACAGCACTTGCTTTTTCACTTATTCTTTCTATTAGACAGAGAGTCAGTATTACAGACTTTGCACCGTATGTTATGATTGCCATTCCTTTAATGCTGGATCTATACAATCGTAGTGTACGTGTTCGTTTACCGGAGTTCCAAAAACGATATAATTTAGGATTTAAAGTAGTGATGTCATCTCTGGTTTTAAGTGTTTTTATTATTTTTTTATATCAGGCAATGTTTTACGTCGTTAAAGATCCTAAAACATATTTTTCAAATAGTATCTATAGGCCTTATTTTTTAGCAAAAGAGTTAAAAGCAAAAGGAATTGACTGTAAAGATACATCAAACGAGAGAGAACGTTACCAATTACAATACTACAATATTCTTCCATGTACAAAGTAAAGTATCTATACGTTAAAAACTGTTTCTAAAATACACAATATTTACTTTCTACTTATAGTTTAAATTACTTAGACAAAAGTTAAAACTACTTAGTGCTAGACTAATAAGAACTAAACTAAAGGAGAACTCGATGGCTCAAAAGGCGATTAGAGAATATGACGCAAAGTCAAT
>JAGGRU010000306.1 GCA_021159425.1 Sulfurovum sp. | reverse complement strand
GTGTGATACTCCCCTAAGACTATACAAAGTTGGAGATATTTTTTACTTTTACTTTTACTTATTTTTGGCTATACTAATAACAATAAATTAAACAAAGGAGCTATAAATGTTATTACAGATATCTGTAAAAGATGACAAAGCAGAACTATTTTTACAACTTGTAGAAGAGTTGAAGAGTAGTATGATAGACAGATTTGATATAGTCTCCAAGGATGGGACTATACTTTCAGGTGATATATTTGATGAGCAGGAGCTTTTAAATCGTTCCAATGAATTGAAACAGAATAAGGTCAAACCAATTTCACGAGAAGAGGTTTTTGATGGCATTTGCTGATGCTTTTCATCCCAAGTTTAAATCAGATTTAAAAAAGATAGACAAATCAGTTGCTAAAGAGATAAAAGAGAAGCATCTTGATATTATTTTAAATGACCCTATGGGAAATGAACCTTTAAAGGGGAAACTTTCTCATATCCGTTCTTATCATTTTCAAAAAAACTCTACACAATATCGTATAGCCTATGAAGTGATAGAAGATGAAGAGATAGTATTTCATTACATGGTAGCTACAAGAGAAAACTTTTATAAGAAATTAGAAATTAGAACCTCTTAGATAATATTCAGTTGGGAAAGGGTGGCTACATCTTAAACCTCTATTGGGTATTCTAACGAGATACAGCTGCACTACCTCTCCTCCACACCACCATTATATTACACTTTATTCTTTTATGTCAAGAAAATATTACCATTAAGCTACTATCTGCTAAGATTTGCCCTATGATACTTTAAGAAAAAACTATGATACTTGCACTATCGGTCACACAGCTTGAAGCCTTTATTAACGGAGTTTCAGGGAGAATTTAATTTTACATGCACATATCGCCAATTCTAATCACTAACGCAATTCCACCTTAATCAAGCAGCTAACTTCCTAGCAACTTCTGTAAAAAACACTTCATACGGTGTCCTGTAATTGCGTATTTTTATTGCTATGTTGATTTAGAGGATTCTATGATATGATGTTAAAAAAAAGGTTGATGATGTCAGAACATATTGGAAAATTACTATTGCGATTGATGCTCGGAGGATTAATGCTCTTTCATGGGGTGCATAAGGCTATACATGGCATAGGATTCATAAAAATGCTTGTTGTGGCGCATGGCTTACCTGAATTTTTGGCTTATGGCGTCTATGTGGGTGAAATACTTGCACCTCTTCTTTTAATTTTGGGATGGAAAAGTAGAGTATGGGCTGGAGTGATCGCTTTCAATATGGCAGTTGCGATCTATTTAACACAAATTTCTGCCTTCTTAAAGGTGGGCGGACATGGTGCATGGGCATTGGAAGTACCAATGTTTTATCTTTTAAGTGCCTTGGCTATTGTACTTTTAGGTTCCGGAAAATATGCGATAAGCAGAGATTAGTACATTTTGATTACACATAGGGGTTGTATAGTGCTGTAAAATTATTTAAAAGGTAAAAAATGCAAAAAATCATATTAACATTCTTATTCACAGTTATCACTTTTGTTTCAGCAGAGAACCAGAAGCCTTGGACAACAAAATTAAAGAATTTAACACCCTTTGAAAAACATGTCATTGTTGACAAAGGAACGGAACGTGCTTTTTCCGGTGAATATGTAAAGACTACAGACAAAGGTGTTTACAAATGTAAAGTATGTAATGCCTCCCTTTACAGATCGGATGACAAATTTGATTCCCATTGTGGATGGCCCAGTTTTGATAATGCCATCCCCGGAGCCATTAAGGAAGTACCAGATAAAGACGGAAGACGTACAGAGATCGTTTGTACAAATTGTGGAGCGCATATGGGCCATGTCTTTAAAGGTGAGGGCTTGACAAAGAAAAATGTACGTCACTGTGTCAACTCTGTCTCTTTACAGTTTGCAAAACAAAAAATAGTTAAAAAGAATGCAGTCACTTCAAGTTTGAAGAAAGCATATTTTGCAGGTGGCTGTTTTTGGGGTGTTGAGTATTATCTTGAGAAGATAAAAGGGGTAAAAGAAGTGACTTCCGGATTCATGGGTGGCAATATGAGCAACCCCAGTTATAAAGATGTTATATACAAAAATACCGGACATTTGGAAACCGTAGAAGTGCTTTACGATCCTTCAAAAGTAAGTTACGAAACTTTGGCTAAAACTTTTTTTGAAATACATGACCCCTCTCAAACAAACGGGCAGGGGCCGGATATTGGAAGTCAATACCTCTCTGCAGTTTTTGTAAACAATAAAGAGGAGAGAGAAGTTACCAACAGACTTATAAAGATATTGGAAAGTAAGGGATTGAAAGTAGCTACAAAAGTATTAGATAAAACACCTTTTTACACAGCAGAAGAGTATCACCAGGATCATTATGAACGTAAGGGAGGAACCCCTTACTGCCATACGCGAGTAAAGAGGTTTTAAAAGTTAAGCTCTGGCGTTTATCATCCATATAGAAAAGACATTGATGTAATCCCAAAAGCTTTGGATGTTCTCTTCAGAGCTTTGCTTGTCATTGATAATAGGTTGAAGTGCTTCTTCAAAACAGATGATCCAATGCAGTCTGGCATCCGGAGTAATGGCAAAGGGAGCATGCCTTCTTCCCATTTGCGGAGCACCGCGGTTTTGATTGAAGTAGGGTGTCCCCCCGCAGATCTGTATGAAAAAATCTGCCGATGTTTGTCCTGCATCTTTCATTACATCTATCTCTTGAGGAAAAAGTCCTTTGATCGGACTCTCAAAGAGACAGGTATAAAACCTGTTAAGAAGTTCACGCATACCTTCTTCACCGATGTCTGTTAAAAATCCAGGGTTTGGTTTGGTGACCGGTGGAGTAATACCTTCCTGGTAAGGGAGAATAGTAAAATTAAGTGAGCTTGCGGAAAAATTCATGAAATGCCTTTTTAGAATGTTATATCATGATATAACTTATGTGTCAACTATCGACATCCGCCAGAACCGCAACTTCCGTCATTTTCTACGGCAAAAGAGTTTGTATATCCACACTCCAGACATTGAAATGAAAGAAGTTTAGGTCCGGAACATCCACCAGATCTTTGATCTGTCAATTCTATGGATCTTTGATGGCATTTTGGACAAAATCCTCTTTTGATACTGTCAAGTTCCTCTTTTTTTTCTTTGAGGTAGTAGATATAGACAGAGACTGAGCCTATTAAGATTATAAGCATAAAAGCTAAAACATAAATATCGATGGGTACTCCTTATTTTGCAGAATATTTTTTTAATTCTGTAACGTGTTGTTTATACTCTGGCATATATTTTTCGATCTCTTGCCAAAAATCTTTCTGATGATGTTTATGTTTGATATGTGCCAGTTCATGCACAATGATGTATTGTATCACATCACGTGGGAGTTTCATCATCATTGTGTTAAAACTCAGATCATTTTTTCCGGAACAACTTCCCCATTGACGTTTTGTTTTACGAAATGATATTTTATTGGGCCTGAGTCCCATGATCTCAGACCATCTTTCTACAAGAGAAGGTATGAATTGTTTTGCTTCTTCTTTATAAAAATGGTTAATATGCTTTTGGAAGATCTCTTCATTGTAGTCGCTGTAATATAAAATGAATTCTTCTTCTTTGAAAGTAAGGTTTGTTCTTTTTTTTGTATGCTTTTCTAATTTTAATGTATGTGATCTGCCGTACAAATATAATTCTTTCGGATCTTTAAAGTCTAATATCTTTCCTTTTTTCTCTAATATCTTTTCTCTGGATCTGTTTATCCAGACAGACTTTTTAAGAAGAAGTTTTTCTAGGTAAGCTTGTGATACTTTAGGAGATTTGATGACAAGGTTTCCCTCTTCATCAAATGTCAAATAAGTGTGTTTAAGTCTGTTATTGACGATATGGGTATATCGTGGTAGAAGATCCATTTTTCTTAGCGGACAAGTTTATTATTTTTAAATTTTGCTTTTTTGCTTACAGTTCCATCCATGTTATAAGCAAATGCGTATCCATTTTTCATGCCATATTGGTATGTATAGGTTATCATTCTGCTGCCATTAGGATAGAATGCTTTTTCAATACCGTGTATTCTCCCATTCACATATGGAATTTGTTTGATTACTCGTCCGTGAGGATCATACAGTGTTTCAATCCCATCTTTCACTCCATTTCTAATATGTACGCTTGAAGTCATTTTCCCATCGTAACCAAATTTTCTAAGAATACCATTTTTCCCACTTTCATCACTCCATGTGTAAGTAGAACTGATCTGCCCACCTGTAAAATATTCTGTTTCGACCTTCCCGCCAAAAAGACTGGGTGACTCACACCCAGTGAAGAATAAAATTGTAAAGATAGAAAGTAGTAGAGATAATTTTTTGTAAACCATTAAACGCCCCATTCAGTTAAAAATATTAACATTAGTATACACTAAATTGCTTTGCCTTTCAAAGTTTGAAATATCCAGATACTGAAGATGATCATATAATAAAATTCAGTTAAATTAATTATAGTAAAGATATAATATAAGTAGGAAAAAAGGAAGCCGATGCAGAGTCATAAAAAGTTATTTATTGCAATTTGGATATTTTCTCTAACGTTGCTGATGGCAGGTGGAGATCTTTACCAGAGTTCATCCGGTCAGAATGTTTCTGTATTATATCCGGATGAGTCTTTGGCAGCTTTGTACAATAAAAATAAATGTATGAATGGTTTATATGCAAAAAAGATCATTCTCTGGGATCAGCCTTCAAGCTTTAGTGAAGCAAGGAAGGTAGGAGAGATAGATCCGGGAACAATAACGAATATTCTGGAGAAGTATGAAAACTATTATAAGATCATCAATCCTCTTGACGGTACAGTAGGGTGGATAAGGCAAAAACAGGCCATTTCTTTACCTTGGATCAATTCAAATAAGTCATGCTCAGATCATGTAGAAGCGAGTAACAAGTACCTTCGTCAAATGAATTACTATATGGAGACTGGAGATAGAGATAATGGTGGACTGTATACTGCTGCAAAAAAAGCACAGCGTGCCGCGATAGGGGTCATACAATTATGTCCATTTTCCATAGACCTCATAGCCGATTATGCTTGTTCTCTGCCTTTTTACAGTAAAGTCATGCAGGATGAGGTAAATAAATATTAAAGGAGAAAGTAAGATGAAAAAAAGTTTTTTAACTGTTTTGGTACTGATGTTGGCTATACCGACATTGGCTATGGCAGAACATTTTTGGGTAGGGGTATTTACAAAGGGTACACCGTATACAGGTCAGTCTTTTATTTCAAGTGGAAAATTGAGTAATTTCAATTATGCCATTGAAAAGGAGTGGCAGAACGGATTCGATATTATTGATCTCGAATATGGTGATGACATATGGATGGCAATTTCTGCAAAAGGTACAGGGTACAAACAGCAGGTCTATGTTCATAAAAGAGATTGGAAAAAGTTTGAAGCAGCTGTTGAGGATTATAAAAAACAGGGCTTTGACTTGCTTAATGTAGAAAACGGTAAAGGGTACTGGCTTGGAATACTGGCAAAAGGAAGCAAATATAAAGATGTAACACTTGTAAACATACGTTACTGGGAAGAGTTTCAAAAAGAGATACAAAAACAGTGGAAAGCAGGATACCATCTTTTGGATGTAGAACCTGCTGAAGGTACCTGGGTAGGTATATTTGCAAAAAACACAGGTTTTAAAGCTCAGTCGTACAACAGTATAGATGAATGGGATGGTGTCCCAATGGCGATAGAACAAAGATGGAAAAACGGATACACACTCCAAAGTATAGAATACGGAGGAGGAAAATGGTTCTGCCTCTTTGTAAAAGATGACAAAAAGACAGAGGGGTCATATATAAGCAACAGTGAAATACCTGACTTTAGAAAAGCCATGCACAAACAGTGGAATAAAGGGTATCATCTTATTGATATAGCACACGGTAGAGATTAGGCTTACGACTTAAGCGTTCCTCTACTTTTCCAATAAGGCTTTCGCAGCCTTATCTTGTTCTTCCATTTGCTTATTGTTCTTCTTCACTGATTGTCTGGCCATATCCATCGCATCCATACGACTGTTCATATAGGTGTCTACAGGGTTTTCTATTCCTTTAGCGGAACTTTTTTTTGTCTCTTCTCCACATGCAGCAAGAAGTAAAACAGTTACAGTGCAAAATATAAAAATGATATTCTTTTTCATGAACCTGCCTTTTGGTCTTTTATTAATGAGTATAACATAATTTTAATTTGCCAATTTTAGCAGAAAATGCAATTTTTATTGTAATTAATGGATATTATTCTTAAAATGTCATACGCATGACATTTCATGATGATATGATATTGATGAGCGATTATATATTAAAGAAGTGGGAGATACATTAGTTATAAAATGTATTGAATCTTCAAAGAGAACTAAGATAATTTTTATAGAGATTGGTAATGATACAGATCGTATTCATTTTTTGTGATTAAAGGGAGACAAAAAATGACCGTTTCAATAATCGCTCACATAATAAGTTTAGCCATTAAGTGTATTAAGGGTGTAAGAAAAGTGTACTTTTAAATGATATTTCAAACCTTAAACGAAGTATTATTTAAAGATATACCGTTATTCGTGGGTGATTTGTATTATTGTATGGCTGAGAGGAAGGGATTCGAACCCTCGGTGAGTTACCCCACACAGACGTTCCAGGTCTGCACCTTCGACCACTCGGACACCTCTCATTATACATATTAAATATCTTGTCAATAAACAAAAATGAGTTTTGGATTATTGTAGATAATGTTGTAGTACCCCTCCCCAGATTACTGCGGCACACAGGAAAGAGAGGTGGGCTGCTATGTTCCCATCCTGACCCATTGTCCCTCAGTCCCATTGCACAGGTCTGAAAAGAGGCGAGGGAATTCTATCTAAAGATTGCTTATATATATTTGAATACAAGGGTCGGTTGCCCAACGGAAATGCCCTTGGGGTATACCGACCAATCTCATATATCATTGTCTTGTGGTCGGTAAACCGACCCTACGTGTTATCTTCATCATTAATAATACTCCATTCATCAAAAGGCAGTGCTTCAAAGTGTAATTTTTCTATATTGTATTCGTAGGAGTTGGCTACGGTGACTATGGTTACTTTTTTTATATTGTATTTTTTATAGATGGAAAATTTGTTTTGTGACTTTACCCAGAGACTCTCTTCACTCTCAAATGGTGCGGGGACGATGAGTTCATTCTCTTTTGTTACGTACCCGTGTATACCAAGTGTTTGTACAGTAATGTTGTGTTTCATCAGTGCCAGTGCTATCATGGTGTCAAACTGCATGATGAAGGGTTGTCCTACGGTCAGGTATTTGGCAAAGGCAAAATCGAAAAGCAGCATCTTCTTTCCTGATTTTTGGTAACGGTCATCTATAAAGAATACAAGTTTCTCTTCTGTAAAAAGTTTCATGGTTTTGTAGAGCCAGTCTTTGGAAACTTTGAATTTCTCTTTGGCATAAGTGTAAATTTGATGTATAGTTAAATGTTTAGTATGATGTTGGGCAAGTATGAGAAGGAGCTTTTGCTCATGACCGTCAAAAGAACTTTGTAGAAAAGTTTTCATAGACAGTGTAGCCGTTTTTTGAGAACGTGCAAGTCCAGGCAGTGTACCTGAACGTAAAAAGTGATTGAATCCTTTGCTGTGTGCTATACTTGTCTCAAATGCAAGGAACTCTTCATAATCCAAAGGAAAAAGTTCAGCGGGTGTGAGAAATTCATTTAAGAGTTTGATACGTGAGAGAACAATGAGTCTTCCGACGTTTGGAAAAGAGGGTAGAAGACCTTCTGCATAGTGGTCTAAAATAAGAAGGCTAATCCCGTTTCTATCTATGAATTGCTGTATAGTGACTATAGAGAGTGGAGTAAAGATAAGATTTGGGTCTTCAAAGTCTATATAGAGTGTACTCTCCTCATCCTCTTCTGTCATTAGATCCAATACTATAGTAGTCTTACCAGCACCACGGACACCAAAGAGATTAATATCTCCTTTTTTAGGCAATTGACATTTTCTTGTTACATAATTGTCATTTATCGGATGTTGATTTTGATAATATTCCAGTAAATCCATAGATAGCCTTAGACGTTATTCCTTATTAAAAGGAAACTTTTTTCTGTATTGTAGCGGTTTTAGGCTGAATAGTATTGCACCTTTCAAAAACTTTGGGTATAATTCGCGTTCCTAAATTTATGTTAGAGGGTTAAACCCCTGTGTTTAGGCACCTTGGCTTTGCCATGCTAACGAGTTCTTTAAAGGTAAAATATGGAAAAAATTAGATTAAAGCTTAAAGCTTACGATCACAGAGTGTTAGACAGATCAGTTGCTGCTATTGTAGATGCAGTTAAACGTACAGGTGCAGAAATTAGAGGGCCAATTCCAATGCCAACTAAGATGAAGCGTTATACGGTTCTTAAATCTCCACACGTAAACAAAGATGCACGTGAGCAGTTTGAGATCAGAATTCACGGAAGAATGATCGACATCGTTTCGGCTACTTCAGATACTATAGACTCTCTTATGAAGTTAGACTTAGCACCTGAAATCGAAGTTGAAATCAGATCAATGGACAAGTAGGAGTAGAGATGGAATTTATTATAGAAAAAATTGGTATGAGCAGAACTGTTGATGTACCAAGTGTTCCAGTTACCCTTCTTAAAGTCATTGAAACGAAAGTTTGTGAAGTGAAAGAAGACGGTAAAGCACTTGTTGCGTACAACTCAAGTAAAAAACTTAATAAAAGCATTGAAGGTCAGCAGACTAAATTTAATGTTTCTAAAGAGTTTAACAAATTTATGACTATTGAAGTTGCTGAAGGTACTGAAGCTGGCGATTTAAGCACAGCAATACTTTCTGAAACTACATTGGTAAAAACATCTCTTAATACTAAGGGTAGAGGTTTTGCCGGTGGTATGAAGCGTCACAACTTTGGCGGCGGACCTGGTTCACATGGGCACAGAATGGGTAGACGTATCGGTTCTATCGGTAATGCAGAGTGGCCTGGACGTGTAATGAAAGGTAAGAAAATGCCTGGTCATTATGGTAATTCACAAGTGACTGTTAAAAATGACGTATTGTCATTTGATGCTGAAAACGGCATCTTAGTATTAAAAGGTTCAATTCCTGGTCACAATGGTGCCAGAGGATTAGTAAGGATAGTTAAATAATGAAAACAACAGTAATTAAAACAACAGACCTTCCAGCATCATTTTTAGATGTTCATCCGCATAACCTTTACCTTTATTGTAAAGCATATGCAGCAGGACTTAGAGCAAACACTGCTCAAACTAAGAACAGATCAGCGGTAAGAGGTGGTGGTAAAAAACCATGGGCTCAAAAAGGTGGAGGACGTGCGAGAGCAGGTTCATTAAGATCTCCTATTTTCGTTGGTGGTGGTGTTGCATTCGGACCTAGCACAAACAGAAACTATGATCAGAAAGTAAACAAAAAGCAAAAGAAAATTGCGCTTTACCATGCATTGGCAGAGATGGCAGCGAACGAAAGACTTTTCGTGGTTGACAACATCGCTATTGAATCTGGTAAAACAAAAGATGCTTTGGCATTTGTGAACGGTCTTGAGCAAAGAGATGTACTTGTAGTAAAAGAGATGATCGATGATAAGACTTTCTTAGCATTCAGAAATCTTCAAAACGCATACCTTATTGAATCAAATGAGCTTAACGCTTATCTTGCTGCAGCATATCACTCAATCGTGATCGAAAAAGCAATATTTGATAAATTGACTAAAGAGGCTTAAGATGGCAGATATTACAGATATTAAATCAATTATGTATACAGAGAAGAGTTTGGCTCTTCAGGAAGAGGGTGTCATCGTAGTTCAAACAACTCCAAGAATGACTAAAAATGGTCTTAAAGAAGTTTTCAGAGAATTCTTCGGGATCAATCCACTTAGAGTTAACTCAATGAGAGTAAACGGTAAAGTGAAAAGATTTAAAGGTATCGAAGGAAAAAGACCAGACTTGAAAAAGTTCTATGTGAAGCTTCCTGAAGATGCAAAAATCGAAAGCTTAGCGGTATAAGGAGAGTAGATGGCAATTAAAACATATAAACCAACCACACCTTCACGTCGTTATATGACTAACCTTGACAGTGGTGATATCACTGCTAAAGCAAGCGTTAGAGCACTACTTAAAAATCTTCCAAGATCTGCAGGTAGAAACAGTAACGGTAGAATCACTTCTCGTCACAGAGAAGCAGGTGCTAAAAAACTATACAGAATCATTGACTTTAAAAGAAATAAATTTAATATCGAAGGTACTGTTGCAACTGTTGAGTACGATCCGTACAGAAACTGTAGAATTTGTCTTATCAAATATGTTGATGGTGACAGAAGATACGTACTTCAACCAAAAGGTCTTAACGTAGGTGATAAGATCATGTCAGCTGAGTCTGGTCTTGATATTAAAACCGGTAACACAATGAAGTTGAAAAGTATTCCTGTAGGAACATTGGTTCACAACATTGAAATGAGTCCAGGTCATGGTGGTCAGATCGCACGTTCAGCGGGTGGTTATGCACAGATCATGGGTAGAGATGGTAAATACGTATCTCTTAGACTTCCTTCATCTGAGATGAGATATATCCTTGCTGAATGTCTTGCAACGATCGGTACAGTAGGAAATGAAGATTTCTCAAATATCGTTATCGGTAAAGCAGGTAGAAGTCGTCACCTTGGTATCAGACCACAAACACGTGGTTCTGCGATGAACCCGATTGATCACCCACACGGTGGTGGTGAAGGTAAGACGAACTCAGGTAGACATCCAGTATCTCCATGGGGTACGCCAGCTAAAGGGTTTAAGACTCGTAAGAAAAAAGCTAGTGATAAGTTAATTATCACTAAAAAGAAAACAGGTAGGGGCTAAGATATGGCAAGATCGACAAAAAAAGGTCCATTTATCGATGGTCACCTAATGAAAAAAGTGTTAGCAGCAAAAGAGTCTTCTGATAAAAAACCAATCAAAACTTGGTCAAGAAGATCTATGATATTCCCAGAGTTCATTGGTTTAACTATCAATGTTCACAACGGAAGACAATTTATACCGGTATTTATAACTGAAAACCATGTAGGTTATAAACTGGGTGAATTCGCACCAACTAGAACATTTAGGGGCCACAAAGGTTCTGTTCAGAAGAAGGTAGGTTAATATGAGTAGAGCATTATTAAAATTCGTAAGAGTTTCTCCTACTAAAGCTAGATTGATCGCTAGAGAAGTACAGGGAATGAACGCAGAGTTAGCATTGGCTTCTCTTGAATTTATGCCTAACAAAGCAGCGGGTATCCTTTCTAAGGTAATTGCATCTGCAGTTGCTAATGGTGACTTTGAACCAGAAGAAGTGACGATCACTTCTTGTAGAATTGACAAAGCAGCGGTAATGAAAAGATGGAGACCAAGAGCTAGAGGTACAGCTTCTAGAATTATTAAACCAACAGCACACATTCTTGTAGAAGTTGGCGTAGCTGAAAAAACTGGGGAGGACGCATAATATGGGTCAAAAAGTAAATCCTATAGGTCTTAGACTTGGAATCAACAGAAACTGGGAATCAAGATGGTTTCCGGCAAAAGGAAGAACGGCAGAATTTATTGCTGAAGATTACAAGATCAGAAAATTCCTAAAAAAAGAACTTTTCTATGCAGGTGTTTCTAACATCATCATCGAAAGAACGGTTAAAAAATTAAGAATCAACATTGTAACTGCACGTCCTGGTATTATCATCGGGAAAAAAGGTGCGGATATTGAGAAATTGAAAGCAACACTTATCAAAATGCTTGGTAAAGATGTAGCGATCAACATTAAAGAAGAGAAACGTCCTCAAGCTTCAGGTCAACTGGCTGCTGAGAATGTTGCAACTCAACTTGAGAGAAGAACAGCATTTAGACGTGCTATGAAAAAAGTAATCCAGGGAGCACTTAAATCAGGTGCAAAAGGAATTAAAGTTTCTGTTTCCGGTCGTCTTGGTGGTGCTGAGATGGCAAGAACTGAGTGGTACTTAGAGGGTAGAGTTCCTCTTCATACGCTTAGAGCGAAGATCGATTACGGTTTTGCTGAAGCACATACTACTTATGGAATCATTGGTATCAAAGTATGGATCTTCAAAGGTGAAGTTCTTGCTAAAGGTATCCAAGCGGAGCCAAAAGAAGAGAAAAAAGGTGGAAGACGTCCATCTAGAAAAAGAGGTGAATAATTATGTTAATGCCTAAAAGAACCAAATGGAGAAAGCAGATGAAAGGCCGTAATCGCGGTAAATCTTTCAGAGGCAACAAAATTGAGTTCGGTGATATCGCGATCAAAGCTGTAGAAGCTGGTAGAATTGATTCTAGACAGATCGAAGCTGCGCGTATTACTATGACAAGAAAAATTAACAGAACTGGTAAAACTTGGATTAGAGTTTTCCCGGATAAGCCTATTACTGCTAAACCACTTGAAACAAGAATGGGTAAAGGTAAGGGAGCTGTTGATAAATGGGTTATGAATATTAAGCCGGGAAGAATCATCTTCGAAATGGCCGGTGTAGAAGAAGAGCTTGGAAGAGCCGCTTTAACACTTGCAATTCATAAAATGCCATTTAAGTGTAAGATCATCGCTTTAAAGGATACTAATGAACTATATTGATTTAAAAGATAAAAGTGAAGCAGACCTTTTGGCGATGCTTAAAGAGAAAAAACTTGAGTTGTTTACACTTAATGCAAAGCAGAAGACTATGCAATTGACAAACACTACTGAGTTAAGAGTAGCGAAAAAAGATATCGCAAAAATCCAGACAGCAATCACTGCTGCTAGATCGAAGTAAGGGGTCAGATATGCCAAAAAGACAAATAACTGGTACTGTGATTAAAAAGGCTGGAGACAAAACTGCAACGATGATCGTTGAGAGAAAAGTACTTCACCCAAGATACCACAAGACTGTAAAAAGATTTAAGAAATATCTTATTCACGATGAGAAAAATGACATTAATGTTGGAGATACGGTAACTGCAGTTGAATGTAGACCGCTATCTAAAACAAAAAGTTTCAGACTTCTTGAAATTGTGAAGAGAGGAGAAGTGTAATGATCCAAGGTTTTACTAGATTAAATGTAGCAGATAACTCTGGTGCAAAAGAGATCATGTGTATCAAGGTTCTTGGCGGATCTAAAAGAAGATATGCATCAGTAGGTGACGTGATCGTTGCTTCTGTTAAAAAAGCACTTCCAACCGGAAAAGTAAAAAAAGGTAAGGTTATTAAAGCTGTTGTAATTAGAACAAAAAAAGAGATCCAGAGAGAAAATGGTTCACTTATTCGTTTTGATGACAATGCTGCTGTAATACTTGACGATAAAAAAGAGCCAATAGGTACACGTATCTTCGGTCCTGTTGCTCGTGAAACAAGATATGCAGGTTTTATGAAAATTGTATCACTTGCGCCGGAGGTATGGTAGTATGGCAAAAACATTTAAAATCAAAAAGGGTGATCAGGTAATGATCATCGCTGGTGATGACAAGGGTACGACTGGAGAAGTTCTTCAAGTACTTACAAAAAAAGATGCAGTGATCGTTGCAGGTTGTAAAATGGTTAAAAAAGCTGTTAAACCAAGCGAGCAGAACAAAGAGGGTGGATTTAGCAATAAAGAAATGCCTATCCATATCTCAAATGTAAAAAAAGTAGAGGCGTAATCTTATGAGTAGAATGAAGCAAAAGTACAATGACATCGTACCTGCACTCAGAGAAGAGTGTGGGATTTCTAACCCGATGCAGACACCTAAGCTTGAAAAAATAGTAATTTCTGTGGGTGCGGGTGAAGAGGGTAAAGACTCTAAGCTGATCGCAAACATGGCAGATACTATTTCTCTTATTGCTGGTCAAAAAGCAGTAGTAGTTATGGCTAGAAAATCTGTTGCAGGTTTTAAAGCAAGAGAAGGTGCGCCAACAGGTATCAGAGTAACACTTAGAGGTGCAAATATGTATAACTTCTTTGATAAACTCGTATCTATAGCTCTTCCAAGAGTAAAAGACTTTAGAGGAACACCTAGAAAAGGTTTTGACGGACGTGGTAACTATAACTTCGGCCTTCAAGAACAATTGATGTTCCCGGAAGTCGAGTTTGATAAAATTATAAAAACACATGGTATGAACATTACGATCGTAACGAGTACTGAAGATGATAAAGAAGGATTCGCGCTTTTAGAAAAGCTTGGAATGCCTTTTTCTAAAGGGAGAAACTAATGGCTAAGAAATCAATGATAGCTAAGCAGAAGAGAAAAGCAAAATTCTCTACTCAGGCATATACAAGATGTAACATTTGTGGTAGACCTCACTCAGTATACAGAGACTTTGGTCTTTGCCGTATATGTTTAAGAAAAATGGCCAATGAAGGCCTTATTCCTGGTATGCGTAAAGCAAGCTGGTAAGGAGAAGAAAAAGATGATGACAGATATAATTGCAGACTCTCTTACTCGTATAAGAAATGCTGCGCAAAGAAAACTAGACGTTACAACTCTTCTTCACTCAAAAACGATTGAAGCAACTGTATCTATTTTGGTAGATAAAGGTTACCTTGAGTCTTTCAAAGTGAAAGAAGACGGAAACAAGAAAACAATTAAAGTGGTTCTTAAATATGACGACAATGAAAAAAGCGTTATCAATGAACTTAAAAAGATCTCTAAACCTGGTAGACGTGTTCACCAAGGTAAAGATGATATTAGAACATTTAAAAACGGTT
>JAGGRU010000268.1 GCA_021159425.1 Sulfurovum sp. | reverse complement strand
AGGTTTTATGTGGTTACTATGTATGAAAGTCGGGACGGTTTTAATTAGCATTAAGGTTTTTCAATATATATTAACATGTTTGGATATATAATAATATTAGGTACACAAAAGATATTTATCAATACAGTTTATATATTTAATTATTAAAAAAGGGGTGTGAATTATGAAAGCAGTAGTCATGGCAGGAGGATTCGGATCACGGATTCAGCCACTTACAAACTCAAGACCTAAACCAATGTTACCGGTTATCAATCGACCAATGATGGAAAATACAATGATTACCATGAGAGATCTGGGGATCAAAGATTTTATTGTTCTCCTCTACTTTAAGCCGGAGGTCATACAGGACTATTTTGGTGATGGCAGTGACTTTGGCATGAATATTACTTATGTTATTCCTGATGATGATTATGGAACAGCGGGTGCCGTCAAACTGGCACAGGATCTCATCGGTGATGATAACTTTATCATTATCTCTGGTGACCTGGTAACAGATTTTGACTTTCAAAAGATATTCGACTATCATAAACAGAAAAAATCCAAGCTGACGATCACATTGACCTCTGTCGAAAATCCACTGGAATTTGGTGTGGTTATTGCCAACGATGAAGGTACGATCGAAAAGTTCCTTGAAAAGCCAAGCTGGGGAGAAGTCTTCAGTGATACGATCAATACCGGTATCTATATCATAGAACCGGAGATCCTTGACTATATTCCCAAAGGAGAGGATTTTGACTTTGCCAAAGATCTCTTCCCCCTTCTGATGGAAGAAAATGTTGAACTGATCGCCGGATATGCCGATGGATATTGGAGAGATGTTGGAAATCCTGACAGCTATAGAGAAGTCCATGAAGATATCATGAGTGGACGGGTTGACTTCAAAATGCCTGGTGAAGTGACCCAATATCCCGACGGTGAGCTCTACAGTTCTGAACCTTATGATCTCGACGAGAGTGTAGAGATCATCGGAAAAGTTGTTTTGGGTAAAAATGTTACGATCGGTAAAAGAGCCAAGCTTAAAAATATCGTTGTTTCCGACAATGGTGCAATAGGCGAAGACAGCAAAATCAGCAACTCTGTGATCTGGGAAAATGTCTCTATCGGCAAAGGTACGAAGATCGACAATGGTGTGATCTGTAATAATAATATCATCGGTAAAAATACCAAAATGACCGCAGGAATCATCCTGGCAGAAGGTTGTGAAATCGGTGAATTGGTGACAGTAGAAAAAGATGTGACCATTTGGCCTGACAAAATAATCGAATCTGCCTCTATCATCAGTAGCAATGTGATCCTGGGGAGTAAATACAAAAACTCTATTTTTGAAAACGGGATGGTCATAGGAAAATCCAATGTAGAGTTCTCCTGTGAAATGTCCAGTAAACTGGCTGAGGCTTTTGGGGTACAGCTTCCGGTAGGCAGCACTATCCTGGTAGGCAGAGATCACCATAAAAGTTCACGAATGCTCAAGCGGGCATTCGTGGGAGGTATGCTGGCAGCAGGTATCAATGTCATTGACCTCAAAAGCATTCCCTCCTCTGTGATGCGTTACGACCTGACTCGTCATACAGACTACATTGCAGGGGTATTCTTCAAACAAGTAAGAGATGATACGAGCAGTACAGTAGTGACTTTTTATAATGATGAAGCACTTCGCATCAACAATGACCTTGCCAAAAAGATTGAGAAAGCTTTCTTCAAAGAGACTTTCAGAAGAGTGGATTTTAGTAAAATCGGGAGAGTAACCGAATCTCATCGTATTGAAGAGTGCGGCGACTACAAAAAAAGCATGGAAGAGAGTTTTCAAAAGAGACTTTTCTCCTGTGTAGACTGTCGTATTGCAGTAGACATGATGCATGGTGCGGCAAGTGAAGTTTTCCCTCATGTACTTAATGATCTGAAGATTGAGAATATCATCTTCAATGGCTTCTATGATGCGCAACGCCTCGCCAATTTCAAATCTCTGCATAAGCACTCCATTGAGGATATGCAAAAGATCGTCAAAAGCCTGGAACTTGATGCCGGATTCCTTCTGTATCCTTTCGGGCAACGTTTGGAGATTGTTTGCGACAAAGGAACCCTGCTCTCAAAGCAGGATTCTCTTTTGATCGTTCTGGCGCTTATGGATCTTGATGCTGTTGCTGAAGGAGTTAGAAAACGTATCTTCCTGCCTACTTGGGCTCCGGACATGGTTAAATTTGATAATCTTGATATCGAGTATGGTAAATATGCAGATTTTAAAGCAGAGCAGCTAAAAAAATATGACTTGATAGCTACAACGGATGGAAACTTTGCCTTTACCGAATTTTCTCTTTATAGAGATTCCATGTATGCTGCCATTAAAATTTTGGAAATGCTCGTCAAGTATGATGTGAAACTTGCTGATCTTGTTGCAAAAACAGAAAACTTCTATCATACGCAAACCAAAATTGAGTGCTCTCAGGCACTTAAAGGAAAAATGATGCGTAAATTCCTGGAAGACAGCCGTGATAAGCGTTCTTCTTCCTCTGACGGTGTGAAGATCTGGCTGAATGAAACTGACTGGATATTAATGATCCCTGATCAGTACAGTGACCATCTCAATCTCTACATACAGGCAGAAAACGAGACAGCAGGAAAAGCAATTTTTGCTCAGTACGAGGAAAAAATCGCAAATTGGACAAAGTAGCATAATGAAACTGGCTTTTCTCTGGCACATGCATCAACCTGATTATCGCAATGCTTCCGGTATTATGCAGATGCCTTGGGTTTTTCTGCATGCTATTAAAGATTATTACGATATGCCTTGGATGCTTGCTCGTCACAGTGGTTTAAAAGCCACATTCAATATTACCCCTCCACTGATAGAACAGATACAACTCTATAGTGAGGATATTGTCTCAAATGATCGTTTTTTTACTTTATGGATGAAACATCCCTCGGAATTAAATGAAACAGATCGACAATGGATGATCAAGATGTGCAAAAGCGCACCTTATGAAACAATGATCGAACCGATCGAACCCTATAGTGAACTCTACCATCTTGAACAGTATAGCGATGATGAACTTTGTGATATGGAAGTGTGGTTCATTCTTGCCTGGTGTGGAGTGTATCTGCGTACACACAACAGTGTTATCAAAGAGTTACTTGAGACAAAAGATGGGTTTCAATGTCATCAGAAGCTTTCATTGCTAGAGACACTTGGTGACTTTATTTCAAGCATTTTCCCCTACTATAGCAAATTACAAAATGAGGGAACGATTTCGCTTTCCACCACACCGCTTAACCACCCTATCTTGCCTCTGCTTGTTGATATGCACAATGCAGAGATCGCACATCCGGGGTCTAATCTTCCGGAACATCCTATCTCAATGGAAGAAGATGCAAAACTTCAAATATCCAGAGCACAGGAATTATTTAAAAAGACTTTCGGTCACGATGCAGTAGGGTTTTGGCCGGCAGAAGGAGCGGTAGATGAACGTACTGCTGCATTCTATCGTGATGCCGGACTCAAATGGATCGCAACAGATGAAGCGATCTTATTTAAATCCTTAGGTTCAGATCATCGTGATACACTCTATCAACCTTACAAATACAGTGATCTTACGATAGGTTTTAGAGACCATGGACTCAGTGACCTGTTAGGGTTTACCTATCGTTTTTGGGATTCAGAGCGTGCAGCAGATCATTTTGTCTCTTCGCTGGAGTCTCTTCCGGGTGTGGGAGAGGATAGTACAGTATTTGTTATTCTTGATGGTGAGAATGCCTGGGAATTTTATAATAACAATGCATTTGACTTTTTTGATGCACTCTACCGTAAACTCTCACATACTTCCTGGTGCGAAATGGTAGGTATGGATGAAGTTGCACAGCAGGAAGCAAAAGAACTTTCCCGTTTGGCACCCGGAAGCTGGATCCATGGTGAGTTCAATACCTGGGTAGGACATCCTGAAAAAACACGCGGCTGGGAACTGATCTATATGACCAAGCGTGACTATCAGCACCATGAAGAGACACTGGGGCAAGAAGTTAAAGAGAAGATCCTTCAACACTTCCTTGCTGCTCAGTGTTCAGACTGGTTCTGGTGGTATGGAGATGATCATGTTACTGAATTTGGTGCTGAATTTGATGAGCTTTTCCGTTCACATCTGATAGAGATCTATCTTCTTATGAACATATCACCCCCTTACGATCTCTATACTCCGATCATTTCTGATCGTAGCAGTGAAGACTTTCTCTTACAACCGAAATTTCCTATCTCTCCGGATATTAACGGTAGTCACAATACTTTCTTTGAGTGGGTTGGGTGTGGGGTTGTTGATGAAACAAAACTCTTCTCAACGATGGATAGGGTCCGTGGTCCGATCGAGACCATACGTTTTGGTCAAAATGAAAAGCAGTTCTTTTGTGCCTTTATAGGTGATATGCCTACATTGCAACATTGTGATAAACTTCATATTATCATTGAACCGTTTCAAATACGATTTGAAATTCAGTTTGCAGCACTTTGCAGCACAAAAAAGTCTATGAACGAATCAAATGGTGTCAAGCTTGAAGTGGCTTGTGCTACATGGCTTGAATTGAGTCTGGATTTTTCTGCACTCGATGCCGGAGAGATTCAGCTGCGTTTTGAGATCGAACGGGATGGTATCATTACTCAAACGCTTCCCGGTTACGGAGAACTTGAAGTCAACCTGGAGACTACATATGCAGAAAACTGGTTTGTCTAATGAATAAAAGAGGAAATGCCCATGTCTGAAATACGACGAGATAGATTGCACGATCATTATGTTTTGATCGCACCCGAACGCATGAGACGACCCGATACACTTTTAGTCAAGCCTTCATCCACATCGAAGGATTCTTGTCCTTTTTGTGAAGGGCATGAAGAGATGACACCTCCTGAGATCTATGCGATCAGAAGCAATCATGCCAATGAGAATGGCTGGAGTGTACGTGTTATCCCCAATCTTTATAAAGCAGTACAGATCGAACTTGAAGATTATTCAAAAGTAGACGGTATGTTTGAGTCTCGTCCGGGAGTGGGAGCACATGAGATCGTCATCGATACGCCCTCTCATGATTGCCGCCCGGCTAGCTTGGATAGTCTGCAGATAGGACAATGGCTTTCAGCTATCTCTATGCGCATCGCTGATCTTCGCCAGGACAAACGACTGATCCATATCTCTGTATTTAAAAATCATGGAGAGAATGCAGGTGCGACACAACCGCATCCTCATACCCAGATCATCGCACTCCCTGTCGAGCCGCATAACGTGCTGAGGCTTATGGAAAAAGATTTTCAGTATTATCGTCGGCACGGACGTGGAAAAGTAGAAGATATTCTTGAAAATGAAGTAAATGAAAAGTTAAGAATTATCACTCAAAGAGGTGATTTTGTAGCTTTTTGCCCTTTTGCATCAAGTTTTCCCTTTGAGGTAATGATAGCACCTAAAAGAGCGTTGAGTACACTTGATGACCTCAATCGTGATGATATTGTTCATCTTTCCGAACTGCTGAAAGAAGTGTTTATGCGCTTGGATGTACAGTTGGGAAACTTCAACTATAATCTCGCTTTCAATATGGCACCGTTAAACAGCAATTTTGAAAATGAGCCTTATTTTCCCCATCTCAAAAAGTATTATCGGATGACGATCCGTATTATGCCTCGTATCTATCGACTGGGAGGCTTTGAACTCTCTACCGGAATGTTAATTAACCCTGTGGAACCGGAAGAAGCAGCAGATCTGTTACGAGAGGTAAAAATTTAAATGAAGCTGCTTTTTGCTGCCTCTGAAATTTTTCCTTATGCAAAAACCGGGGGATTGGCGGATGTAGCACAGGCTTTACCCGCTGCTTTGGCGAAACAGACAGATGTACTTTCGGTGATGCCTCTTTATGATTTTATAGATAGAGAAAAATTTGCTCTTACATCGATGAATGAGTCCTTCCAGATTACACTGGGAAAAGATATCTATGAGATCTCACTTTTTGAAGGAATGAATCGGGGTGTACGTACCCTTTTTGTACACGAAGCAACCTTATGCCACTGTATCACTCCCTATGGAAACAAAAATGGTGACTATCCCTCAAATGATCTTCGTTTTGGCATTTTTTCCAAAACGCTGGTTATTATGGCAGAAATGTTTAAGATCGATATATTACATCTTAACGATTGGCACACTGCATTGGCAGCACTCTGGGCAAAAGAAGTACTCCCTGAACTACCTGTTATTTTCACGATTCACAATTTGGTTTTTCAGGGACTTTTCCCCAGGGAAAGTGTAGAGCGTCTGGGGCTGAGTGAGCATTATTTTACGCCTGAAGGTATTGAGTTCTGGGGAAAGATGAATTGTATGAAGGCGGGTATTGCCTACAGTGATGTTGTAACAACAGTAAGTCCCACATATGCCAAAGAGATCCTTCTGCCTGAATTTGGCTGTGGACTTGAGGGTTTTTTGCAGGTTCATACCTCTAAACTTCACGGCATTCTCAATGGTATTGATACAGTACTTTTTGATCCTCTGAACGATCCGGCACTCACAAAACACTACAGTGCTGAAAAACTTTCAGGTAAAAAAAGTAATAAAACTCTCTTTTGTAAAGCACATGGACTGACAGATGCAGATAAGCCGCTTATCGTTTTCATTGGACGTTTTACGGAACAAAAAGGGCTTGATATTATTATAGAAGCTTTACCTAAACTATTGGCAATGAAACTTAACTTTGCTATTTTGGGAGATGGTGATGAGACAATGGCTGAAACATTGATGAGTGCAAGTAAAAATTATGACAATTTTTCGATCCTCTTTGGTTATAATGAATCTCTGTCACACAGAATGTATGCAGCAGCGGATCTCCTTCTAATGCCTTCACGTTTTGAGCCTTGCGGACTCAATCAGCTTATTTCCCTGCGTTATGGGACGATACCTATAGTCAATGATGTAGGCGGACTGCATGACACTGTTCGGGATATAGATGATACTGATAGTTCTATTTGCGGACAGGGTATTTTACTGAGTACATTAAGCAGTACTGCTATTGTCAAAGCAGTAAAGCGGTCATTGAAGCTGTTTGCATCCAAAAAACATTTTTCAAAAATTTCAAAATCCAATATGCATTGCAATGTCTCTTTTGAAGAGAGTAGCAAAAGCTATTTAAAGCTCTATAGGAAAACAATATGAAACGTACCAGTGGAATTCTTCTGCATCCGACATCGCTTCCAACGACATATGGCATAGGAGACTTAGGTCCTTCTGCCTACCATTTTATTGATTTTTTGGAGCATTCCGGTCAAACATTTTGGCAAATGCTTCCCTTGGGACCAACAGGTTATGGAGATTCTCCCTATCAGACGCTTTCTGCTTTTGCCGGCAATCCCGTACTTATCAGTCCGGAACTATTGATCGAAGATGAACTTCTCTCTCCCCTGGAGATAGAAACTGAGTCCTTTGATCAAACGCATGTGGCGTATGATCAAGTCATTCCCTATAAACTTAAGCTGTTAAAAAAAGCCTATTTGCAGTTTAAGCTTCTTCCAAAACATCTGTTGGCAGAACCGTTTCATGACTTTTGCAAAAAAGAAGCTGCATGGCTGGAAGATTTTGTACTTTTTTCTGCACTGAAATCTCATCATGAGATGCGTCCATGGACAGAGTGGCCAAAAGTGCTGAGGATGCGTCATCCTAAAGCACTTGCTGATCAGGCAGAGAAACTTCATGATGAACTCCAGTTACATCGCTTTATTCAGTTTCTTTTTTTCCGACAATTTGAAAAATTACAACAGTATGCCAAACAGCATCATGTGAAACTCATAGGTGACCTGCCGATCTTTGTGGCACATGACAGCTCTGATGTCTGGAGTCATCCCAAGTGGTTTAAACTGGACAGTGCCGGTAATCCTACCGTCGTTGCAGGTGTACCGCCGGACTATTTCAGTGAAACCGGACAGCGTTGGGGAAATCCTCTCTTTGACTGGAAAGTACTGAAAAAAGAAAAGTATTCTTTCTGGGTGGATCGTTTTCGTCATATGGCAAATATGTTCGATCTTGTCAGAATAGATCATTTTCGCGGGTTTGCAAGCTATTGGGAAATTCCGGCGGATGAAACGACGGCGATCTCCGGTCAATGGAAAAAAGGACCTGGATTGGATCTTTTCAAAACACTTGAAAAAGCCATGGGGGGAAAGTTGCCTTTGATCGCGGAAGATCTTGGCATCATCACCCAGGATGTGACCGATCTGCTTGAAGCAGTGAATTATCCGGGGATGGCAGTACTGCAATTTGGATTTGAGTCTATGGAAAGTGCTGATCCCTCTGCATTCCTACCGCATAACCTAAAGAGAAATCAAGTGGTCTATACAGGTACTCACGACAATGATACCGTAGTCGGATGGTGGAATAATCAGCCTGAAGAGGTTCAGGATTTTACAAGACGCTATCTCAATACAGATGCCGGGCTCATTCATAGAGATATGATCCGTGCTGCATTGGGGACGGTGTGCAATATAGCACTGTTCCCAATGCAGGATCTGCTTGGTCTGGGAAGTGAAGCCTATATGAATCGTCCGGGGATAATGGGTGGAAACTGGCAATGGAGAATGAAGGATGATGTATTAGATACAGATCTTGAAGAAGACTTACTGGAAATGACCCAACTTTATGGACGGGTTGCAGATCGAAAATCGGAAGATGCGTAAGAATTTAAAAATTAGATGTATAATATAGTTAAAGAAGGAGATAAAAATATGAAGAAATTAAAGATCTTAATCGTTGCAGCAGAAGTGGTTCCTTTTGCCAAGAGCGGAGGTTTAGCCGATGTTGTAGGTGCACTTCCAAAAGCACTTCGTAAACTTGGACATGATGTACGGGTCGTGATGCCGCGTTATTATATTGTTGACAGAGAGAAATACGATCTCAAACCTATGGAGGGTTCACTTGGTGTACCTATGGGCGTGATCGGAGAAGAGTGGGCAGGCGTGCATGAAGGTGTGCTTCCCGGATCTGATGTGCCGATCTACTTTATTGAGCATGAGCGTTACTATGGACGCAAAGGTCTTTATGATGAAAATGGCATTGCTTTCAGTGACAATGACAACCGTTTTATCTTTCTTTCACGGGCCGCAATGCAATTGGCTAAGAAACTGCATTTCAATCCGGATATCATCCATGCAAATGACTGGCATACTGCAGCGATGCCGATCTTCCTAAATACAGTCTATGCAAATGATCCTGACTTTGAACGTACGGCTTCTGTACTGAGCATCCATAATCTTCAGCATCAAGGTAAGTTCTATAAGGGTGCTATGGATGTTTTAGGTATAGGATGGGAACATTTTAATGTAAATGAACTGGAAGAACATGACGGGATCAACCTTTTAAAAGGGGGAATTGTGCATTCCAATGCCATTAACGCTGTAAGTCAAAAGTATGCCGATGAGATCCGTACTTCCGAATTTGGATGGGGGCTTGAAGGTTTGATCGGTCATCATGGTACAAAACTCTTTGGTATCTTGAATGGTGTGGATTATGAGGAGTGGAGTCCGGCAGTCGATACGCTTATTCCTTCTAATTACGACAGCAATAAAATGGCAGGAAAAAAGATCTGTAAGAGTGAACTGCAAAAAACATTCGGTTTGCCTCAACGTAAAGATGTACCTCTCATCGGTTTGGTTGGACGACTGGCGGAACAAAAAGGTATCACCCTTTTGGCGGAAGCAATTCATGGGCTTTTGGACATGGATATTCAAATCGTTCTTTTGGGTGCAGGTGAAAAGTGGGCTGAAGACTTTTTCAGTCAAATCGCCTCAGACTATCCGGAAAAATTTGGAACCTATATAGGATACAAAAATGATCTGGCACATCAGATCGAAGCAGGAAGCGATTTCTTTTTGATGCCTTCACTCTTTGAGCCTTGCGGGCTCAATCAGATCTATAGTCTCCGCTACGGAACGCTGCCGATCGTTCGTGCGACAGGCGGCTTGGAAGATACGATCGAAAATTATCAGCCCTATACCGGAAAAGGTGACGGATTTAAGTTTTATGAAGCTTCTGCAGACGCCTTGTATGGCACAGTGAAATGGGCAGTAGATACCTACTATCATGATAAAAAGGGAATGAAGAATCTCATAAAAAATGCAATGAAAAAACAGTTCAGTTGGGAAGTTGCAGCTAAATCTTATGAAGATATGTATAGATACAGCATTGCACAGCGTTTTGGTGATGCAACAGAAAGGAATTAAAATGTCACACACAATACACTATGATGTCAGCCGTTTTACCGAGCTTGATATTTATCTCTTTAAAGAAGGATCTCATGCAAAACTCTATGATCATTTAGGGTCACATCTTATGGAACGTGAAGGTAACAAAGGCACATACTTTGCTGTTTGGGCACCTCATGCCAATGGTGTGTATGTACGGGGTGACTTTAATGATTATAACGACAGAAGCCATAAACTCCAGCTTCGTGGTGACGGTTCCGGTATTTGGGATGGTTTTATTGAAGGCGTTGATCAGGGAATGACCTATAAATATCATATTGAGAGTGATGAAGAAAATGCAAATGCAGATAAGGCTGATCCTTATGCTTTTTATGCAGAAGTTGCACCAAGTTCAGCGTCACGTGTTTGGAATATTGATGATTATACATGGAATGACAAAGCATGGATGCGTTCACGCCGTAAGAAAAATTCACACAAAGCACCCATCTCTATTTATGAAGTCCATTTGGGTTCATGGCAGCGTAAAGTAGAAGAGGATAATCGCTTTTTAACTTATGTAGAAGCCGCAACAGCTTTAGCTTCCTATCTTAAAGAGATGAATTTCACCCATGTGGAACTTCTGCCTATTACTGAATTTCCTTTTGAAGGCTCCTGGGGATATCAGGTAACAGGTTATTTTGCTCCTACATCACGCTATGGAACACCTCAGGAGTTCATGCAGTTTGTAGATATCATGCATGAGCATGGTATCGGTGTCATTCTTGACTGGGTACCTTCTCACTTTGTCACGGACGGACATGGACTGATGAATTTTGACGGTACCTGTCTTTATGAACATAAAGATCCGCGTAAAGGGTATCATCCCGAATGGAAAAGTGCGATCTTCAACTATGACCGTAATGAAGTGCGTGCCTTTTTGATCAGCTCTGCTATGTTCTGGCTTGAGAAGTATCATATTGATGGTATTCGTGTTGACGCGGTGGCTTCCATGCTCTATCTTGATTATGCCAGGGAAGAAGGAGAGTGGATACCTAATGAAGACGGTACCAATGAAAACAGAGGAGCTGTCAAATTTTTAAAGCAGCTTAACAGCAGTGTTTATGATGCCTTTGATGACATTATGATGTTTGCCGAGGAGTCTACAAACTACCCAATGGTAAGCCGTCCTGTCAGCCAGGGAGGCTTAGGATTTGGTTATAAGTGGAATATGGGATGGATGCACGATATACTGAAATATATGAAAAATGATCCGATCCATCGTCAGCATCATCACCAGCATCTTACATTCAGTTTTGTTTATACATACAATGAAAACTATCTGCTGCCGTTAAGCCATGATGAAGTCGTTCATATGAAAGGGTCACTCATCAATAAAATGCCGGGAGACAACAACCAAAAGTTTGCCAATCTCAGAGCACTCTATGGTTTTATGATCGCACATCCCGGTAAAAAACTTCTCTTTATGGGAGGGGATATCGCTCAGTTCGCCGAGTGGAACTATGAACGGAGTCTTGACTGGCACTTACTGGAATATCCACAGCATAAAGGGCTGAATACACTCTTAAAAACACTCAATAAACTCTACCAGGACGAACCGTCACTGCATAAAAATGATGTAGAACCTGAAGGTTTCGAATGGATCGATGAGAATGACTATGAAGCAAATGTTATCTCATTCATTCGTAAAGGGAGTAAAAGAGATAAGCCTATCGTTGTTATCTGTAATTTTTCAGATAAAACGCATGTGGATTATCCTATTGGTTTACCAAGTAAAGGAACCTATGAAGAGATCTTCAATTCCCAATCATCAGAATTTGACGGCTGGGATATCACCAATGATGCACCCATAAAATCACGTGCAAAAGAGCATCATGGACGAAAAAATATGTTATCTGTAACACTGCCTCCGCTTAGTGTTATCTACCTTAAAAAGATGAGTTAAACTCATTTATAGGCTATCCGGGATCTTATGTGAGATCTTTTTCTTACCTATGATCTTTGAGAGTTCATCACTCTCGACAATCTCCTGCTCTATGAGTTTAAGTGCCAATACTTCTATGATACTCCAATGCTTATCAACTAATTTGATGGTATGCTCTTTTGCTACATCCATCCAGTGTAAAAATCTTTTTTCGATCTGCTGACTTAAGAAATAGTTATCCAACACGGCAATAGAATCAATATTGATAAATCCTAACTCTTTGTCCATACCGAGATTGCTAATGGCAGCATAAACCTGTAGTGAGGCTTGTGAAAGATCATTAATCGCACCACTGTCCATATGTTCCATTCCTGCTTTTTTGATCTTTCCCACACGTCCTGCAAGCAATACACAGACATCGTTAAATAACTCCTCTTTTGTTACATTGGACAACTCATCATCAGCGCTATAGGAGACAAAACCAAGCATTTTACTTCTAGGGGCTATGGTCACCTGCTCTATCTTTATATGTGGCAAAAGAAGAGAGGAAAGCACAGCATGTGATGCTTCATGATAAGCTGTCATTTCAAGTTCTTCTTCAAGATTTTTTACCATCTGCTTTTCTATCTTATGTCCATACTTTATAATATTTATCTGTTCTATAAGTATTTCTTCGGTGATCACTTCTTTCTCCTCTTCCACAACATGAAGTGCAGCCATACGCCCTAGTCTTTCAAGATCCAAGGCACTCATTCCGGTAATATACCGTACGATACGTTCTATATTGATCTTTGGATCATGCGGTTTTTCCATTATCTTTTCTATAAAAAACCTTCTTGCATCTTTATCAAGCTTGGAAACTTCCAGTAAAAAATCCAGCTTTTGAGATGAAGTTAAAACAGGATCGACTGCATCAAGACTCTCTGCTGTAGCGATGGTAAAGACCATAGCATCTATAGACTCCAATACTTTGGCTATATCTGAAAATGAAACATTGGTAATAGTACCCTGTATGATCCCTTTAATATCTATATCTTCAAGGATCACTACACAGGGTGCATGTTTTGAAGCTGTCTCATATACCTCTTTGATATGAGACAGTTCAAAAAGCTGGGAACCTGATATTTCATAATATGACATACCAGCCTCTTTGGCAAATGCTTTTGCAAGCATACTTTTACCTATACTGACAGGACCATACAAAAGCAAACCTTTGGGGACAGGGGTATCAAAACGTTCCAGTTTTTTTGGATTCTTTATCATCTTGATGATCGCTTTGAGACGTTCCTTGGTTTTCGTATGCCCGACAATGTCATTAAAACCTATTTTTGATTTGTGTATTTTTGGAGTATCTTTAGCTTTTTTTCTTGCCATGATCTAACCTTTATATGCTTATACATGGGCATCTCTAATAACCCTGTACACTCATAATGGGTTTTGCAAATGTAAGATTTTGCAAGAAGCTTTCAAGTCCTAGCCATAGCTAAGACGAAGTAAGCATCTTGTGAAAGATTGCGTTTGCAAAGCCCACCCTCTGGGCATCACTAGATTTTGCCTATGCGTCGTTACTCTTTTTTGACTTAGCTATGGCTAGGACTTCAAAAGAGTGCCTAGCCTAGACAAAATCTAGTGATGTTATGAGCATACAGGGTTATTAGAGATGCCCATACCTTATTTTAGCATAACTCAAAACAAGTTGGTATAATAAAGTATCTAAAGAGAAGAGGTGTATGATGATCCATGAACTTTCCAATCCTGTTGTTAAAACCTTAGTAAATCATTTAAGAGAAAGCAAAACTGATGCCTTGCGCTTTCGACATATTGTGCAGGAACTGGCACGTCTGCTAGTCTACGAGGCACTTAAAGCAGAAACAGTTGAAGAGCAAATGATCACAACATGGCAGGGGAAAGCGTCATTTGGCTTCATCAAAGAAGAAGATCTTCTTTTTGTCACCATTTTACGTGCAGGACTTCCAATGATAGAGTCAGTCACTGCACTTTTCCCAAAAGCATCTTCAGGTTTTTTAGCGATGAAACGTGACGAAAAGACCCATCAGGCTATTCTTTACTATGATCGTATACCCAAATGTAAAGGAAAAACAGTGATCATCGTTGATCCTATGGTAGCCACAGGCGGATCACTCTGTGATGCAATAGCTGTCATAAAAAGTAAATCACCCAAAAAGATCATCTCACTCAATATTATCGGATCTCCGGAAGGACTTGCCGTCCTGGAACAAAAACATCAGGATGTAGAACTCTATATTGCTCAGGTAGATGAAAATCTTAATGAGCAAATGTTTATTATGCCAGGCTTGGGAGATGCGGGAGATCGGGCTTACAATACACCGGAATAATATATAGGCTAAAAAGATCAGGCAAAGATCTTCCTGTATGCTTCCTCTTTTTTCAAAAATTCCTTTAATTGTTTTTGAATTTCCAAGATCTCTTTTTTCTGATATGCTTTCAAATTAGGGAAAAGTATCTCATTGATAAAAGATCGTACTTTTTCATTCTTTTCTGTTTTCAACAACCCTTCAAAGATCAATTTTTGCTGATGACTGTCATGAAAAAGACCCAATACATCTTGAAGTTTCTTCATC
>JAGGRU010000363.1 GCA_021159425.1 Sulfurovum sp. | reverse complement strand
TTTTTTACCTCAACCTTTCTAAATAACAGATTCGTAATTACAATGGGCGTCTGGCACCCTTGTATCTTTGTGAATAAAACTTTTTACTGAGACTTGTAATTATAACCTTCTTCTTTGCGGAAGAGGCGTGAATGAACTTATTGTTTCCAAGATAAATGCCGACATGATTCACATAGCCTTTTCGTTTTTTAGAAGTATCAAAGAAGATCAGGTCTCCTTTTTTCAGATCGCACCTTTTTACGTATTTACCATGTTTTGACTGATTGATGGATGTTCTTGGAATGCTGATCCCATTCTTTCTGTAGACATACTTTGTAAAACTGGAGCAGTCATAGGTGTTTTTTCTCCCACTTGCGCCCCATACATATCTTTTCCCCAATTTTGTTTTTGCCACAGAGGTAAATTTATTTGAATTTGAAAGTGATGCAAGTAATGCTTTACTTAAAGAACTTTTTTTCTTGTCAGTAGAAGAAAGTTTGTCTGTAGGTACTTTTATCACTCTTCCCAACTTAAGAACATCACCTTTTTTCATACCATTTGCGTTTTGTATTTTTTCTACAGTGGTATGATTTTTACCTGCTATCTTATACAAAGAGTCTCCATGCTTAACCGTATGGGTAGCTGCATGTGTTGACACTGCTGTAAATGACAGAGTAAGCAAAACTTTATGAAGCAAAGCTAACCTGTTTGGTAAAATAGTTCTAGTTTGTTTCATTTGTTATTCCTTTTATTTTTAGATGTACAAGTATTGCAGTTTTTAAGAATTATGATAAGAGCATATTTGAAAAAAAATATTTCTGAAAATGACTGCCTGCATCTCTAATCTCAACTTTGCTATACTCATAACACTAAATAATCAAGGTTACAATTTGCAATTTAATGAATACCTAAAACAATGCAGAGAGCAGAATGACCTTACTCAGGAGCAGCTTGTTCATGATCTGTATAGTTATGACCTGGAACAGTTTTCAGCTTTAGATACTGGTACTTTGGGGAAATGGGAAAGAAGTGTGACAAAGCCAAAAGTAGCCAAACAGATAAGTATTATCAAATACTTCCAGGAAAAAAGTGGTGTAGTGCTTCCATGTTGGGATAAATACTCCTCAGAAGAAGCAGAGGGTCTCATTTGTAAAGCAGGTATGCGTAATCTTATAGGCAAGAGTAAAAAACATATTTATAATTATCCTTCTGAAATGATGAGTGTAGATGATATGCATGTATATCCATTGCGAACTTTTGAAAGAATGGATGATCTTATTGATATGCATATACCCTTACATCAAAGTTTAAATCATGAGTCATTGCAGTTAAGTAAAGAACAGTTTAAAGAATGGGCGCTACATCCCTCTAGTCTTTTCCTGGCCTGTGAATATAAGGGTACCTTCATAGGATTATCTTTTACCACAAAAGTGAAACCAGAGATTTTTGACAAAGTACTTAACTTTGAGATGAAGAGGAGTGAAGTAACTACTGATGATTTTGCAGCCTTTGATGAAGTAGGTTCCAGTCTTATGCTGGGATTTTTCGCACTAAACGAAAAAGCAGCAATATTACTCTTTATCAGATATTATGCCTATCTTATTGCAAATCAGAAGTATATTGCTGAACTTGGAGCGGTTTCAAATTCAGAAGATGCCATAAAACTGGTTTCAAATATGAACTTACACTATTATAAGAGTCGTGTTACCGAGGATAATGTAAAAATTAAAGCTTACAGACAAACACTCTTTAATGCTTTGGCTTCAGAGCATGTTGTGAAAATGATCCTTGCCAAACAAGACTGCCCTGAAGAGTAGCCATTTCCAGTTTATCTATCTCTTTATCAATAGGTTTGGCTCTGCTGCAATACTCTTTTTCACTTATGACCCCTTGCCTGTAAGAGTAATACTCAGATTCAAGCTTCTTTTGCAGAAGGTACAATTTCTTTCTATAAACCATAAATACTCCTTACTTTCTTAATTGGCAGAAGATTCTGAAGATGAATTTCTTAAAACAGGAATACCTTCGAGGGGATCAGCACTGTTTTGTAATGCCAGGTCATCAAGAGCATCATCTAAGGGTGCTAAACATTCTTGATACTCTTCAAAAGTTTGGACTCCTGAACGGTATTTTAGATATTCATTCAAGTATTTTATTCTTAGGGTTGTAAGTATTTGATTCATTTCTGTCCTTTATGGGATGGTACTTATTTTGATCCTAGTATAGGAGAATTTCAGAAATGAGATAAGAGCATATTTGAAAAAAAAATATTTCTAAAATGGTGGGTAAGGGTTGTTTCTGATATTTTTTATACGGCCGATTTTTTAAAAACCAAGCCCTAACCAGAGTTATAATATAATGTCTTTATTATCTTTAATATATTTTTGGAGCTTCTTTTATGAATATCTTACTTATCAATACCAATCCTGTTGTTTCACGTCTTATTTCTCTTTGTATGCGTGATGATGATACTGTTTTTGAAGAGGTGAGAGATGTGAATGCAGTTGCTCTTGACAGGTATGATATTGTATTTGTGGATGATGCCTCTTATATTGATGGTTTAGAAGATATTTTAAAAAATTTTATGATCAGAAAAAAAGTTTTTTTATCTGCTAAAAGTTCTAGTGAGGATCTTATGGATTTTTTTGATGAAGTGATAAAAAAACCTTTTTTGCCTTCTCAAATTACTGCTGTGCTTGAAAGTTTGGATGAGATTGAAAATGATACAGAAGAAATTGCAGAGGGGCATTTTATTTTCCCCCTCTCTGCAGAAGGAAACACTGGTGAAAATGAAATAGAGGAAGATGCAATAGAGATAGAAGAACCTAAAAGGGCAGAGGTACTTGACAGTAGTGAAATAGAAAGGATCAAAGCACTATTGGAAGATGATGATACGGAATTAGAACCTGTGGAAATAGAGCATGGTATTGATTATGAAACGCGTAAAGTGGAAGTGATCACGGAACATTTGGAAGCGGATGGCTTGGAAATCGTGAATGAAGAAGAGTATGTTGACACTTTAAGTAAAAAATCTAAAAAAGTTAAAAAAGAGAAAAAGATAAAGTCCAAAAAGAAAAAAACTGAGAAGAAAGAAAAGGATACTTATACTTTTGAGGAAGCCCTTATTGCAGCTGTTGAAGGTATGAAAGTGAAGAAGATCAAGAAATTACTTAAAGGTGCTGATGTGACGATTAAAATAAGTTTTAAGGATCAAAAGTAATGGGAAGCAGTAAAAAAGGTGCGATCTTAGTACTTTCCGGTCCCAGCGGAGCAGGAAAAAGTACCATTATTTCTGCGGCCTCAGATGAGATAGGTGAGTATTATTTCTCTATATCTACAACAACTCGTGCTCCAAGAATGGGTGAAGAAGATGGCAGGGATTATTTCTTTGTAAGCAAAGAGAGTTTTGAAGAAGATATAAAAGCAGGTCATTTTTTAGAGTATGCAGAGGTTCACGGTAACTATTATGGTACCTCATTAAAGCCTGTGCGAGAAGCACTCGATGCATGTAAATTGGTTATTTTTGATATTGATGTTCAGGGACACAGACTGGTGCGTGCAAAGATGAATGATATCACGACATCTGCATTTATCACACCTCCAACATTGAATGAACTGGAAAAAAGACTGCGTGCAAGATGTACAGATAATGAGAGTGTCATTGTAAAACGCTTAGAGAATGCCAAAGAAGAGATACAGGCAGTGGGTGAGTATGACTTTACGATCATTAACGATACGGTTGAAGTGGCAGCTAAAGAATTTATCATTGTAGCCAAAGCAGCAAAATTGAAACAGAGTAAAGAGGCTGAAGAAGCATTTATTTTAGAATGGCTGAATTAGTTTGTGTCATTTTGGGCTAGGTTAAACATTTTTAAGTATAATTATTAAAATTTTAAAACTACACTCACTATTGAGTTAAAAGGATTGACTATGGGTATGCCAGGTATGCCGGAAATGCTAATTATATTAGCGATTGTTGTGCTTCTCTTCGGAGCAAAAAAGATTCCAGATCTTGCAAAAGGAATGGGAAAAGGTATTAAAGACTTTAAGAAAGCTATAAAAGAAGACGAAGAAGAAGTTGTTGAAATAGCAAAAAAAGAAGAAGCAAAGATTGAAGAGAAAGTGACTGATGTCGTAGCAGAAGTTAAAGAAGAGATCAAAGAAGAGAAAAAAGCGTAAACTAAAGCGTTGACTTGTTCCCATCGTCCCGATGGGAATGCATGATTAGCCTAAAAGCAAAGAAACTCCCCCTTATCTCATGATGCTGTATATGCATTCCCACGCAGAGCATGGGAACGAGAAAAAATTCTACAATTTGGAAAACCAATGAAATTAAAATCACAAATTAACCACGTTATCAAAGAAGCATTTAGTAAAGCGAATATTGATGAAGAACCTATATCAGTCTCTGAATCAACGAAACCAGAGTTTGGTGACTATCAGTTCAATGGCGCAATGGCACTTTCTAAAAAACTTAGAAAAAATCCAAGAGAAATTGCCCAGCAGATCATAGATAATCTTGATCTGACACATGTTATTGTTAAAGCTGAAATAGCGGGACCTGGATTTATTAATCTATGGCTTGATCCTTTATGGGTAGCTTCTCTTTGTGAAACAGCACGTAATGATGAAAGACTTTCGGTTGCAAAACGTGAAAGCCCTATTAAAGTAGTGGTAGATTACTCTGGTCCAAATATGGCAAAACAGATGCATGTAGGACACTTGCGTTCAACGATCATTGGTGATACTTTAGCCAATCTTTTAACATTTTTAGGAGATGAAGTTATTCGTCAAAATCATATTGGTGACTGGGGAACTCAATTTGGTATGCTGATCGCTTATCTTGAAGAAAAAGGTGAAGATGGCTCGGTAAGCTTAAAAGATCTGGAGCAGTTTTACAAAGATGCCAAAGGTCGTTTTGATGCAGATGAAGATTTTGCAAATAAAGCCAGGGAATATGTGGTTAAAATACAATCCGGTGACGCACAGTGTTTGGAGCTTTGGCAAAAATTTATAGATATATCTCTTGGGCACTGTGAAGAAGTATATGATAAGCTGAATGTAAAACTCACACGGGATGATGTACGTGCTGAGAGTTTTTACAATGATGATTTAGGCTCTGTGATCAAAGATCTTGAGACAAAAGGTACATTACAGGAGAGTGACGGTGCACAATGTGTATTTCTGGAAGGTGATGAAATACCGGTTATCGTGCAAAAAGGTGATGGTGGGTATCTCTATGCCACTACAGATCTGTCAGCACTTCGGTACAGAGCCAATACTTTGGGTGCAAAACGTATCTCTTATGTGGTTGATGCCAGACAGGGCGGGCATTTTAAGCAAGTATTCCGAGTGGCAAAAGAAGCAGGCTTTGTAGCTGAGGATGTAAAGCTTGAACACATCGCTTTCGGTACCATGATGGACAAAGGCGGTAAACCGTTCAAAACACGTGATGGTGGTACAGTGAAGCTTATAGATCTGCTTGATGAAGCCGTTGTTAAAGCCAAAGCTGCTATTAAAGATAAAGATGAATATTCTGAGCTAGAAGTGGAAGATCTGGCAAAGATCATCGGTATAGGGGCGGTCAAGTATGCCGACCTTTCCATAAACCGTGAATCAAACTATATTTTCAACTGGGACAAAATGCTCTCTTTTGAAGGAAATACTTCACTCTATATGCAGTATGCCTATGCAAGAATTCAAAGTATATTCAGACGTTTTGATGCTGATATCAAAGGTGGTATTATCATTGGTGATGCGCTTGAACAACGCTTAGCAGTGATGTTACTTCGTTTTGAAGATGTGCTTGAACGTGCAGCTCTTGATGCAGCTCCAAATCAAATTACAACTTACCTATATGATCTGGTCACTCTCTTTATGCGTTTTTATGAACAAAACCCAATACTGAAAGAGGGTGTAGATGAAGCGACTAAAATGAGCCGGCTACAGCTGGCAGATCTGACAGCTAAAACGATTAAACAAGGTTTGGATATACTTGGTATTCAGGTTGTGAATAGGTTGTAATGTGTGTGGTGGTCGGTAAACCGACCCTACATAAAATTGTATTTATTTATTTTGTAGGGTCGGTTTACCGACCAATAAAAAGGCTCATCTCATGAAAGCTCTCATTATTTTATCCATATTGGCAACTCTAGCCATTATATTTTTTCAATACAGCAGAAACAAAGATCTAAAAAAACTCTTTATTGCGCTGGGTTCATTCCTGCTTATTGTTTCCCTTGGGATCATGGGTAATCTTACACGACAGGTGATACCGCTTTTTATGGCACATATTGTTTTAATTGTCATTGCCTGGGGTGGTTTAATGGTGTATCTTATGCGGGATAGATATTATTGGTGGATCATCTTTTCACCTGTAGTGACCATAGGATTGTTTTTACTTCTTGAACTCTTGACAGGTTCTGGTCATGAGGGAATACTCCCTCTACGTTGATCCTTATGCAGGATCGATATCTTTTTTCTTCTTCTGATCTTCAACCAATTCACTTAGAAATGTTTCAAGAGAATATCTCTGTCTGTATTCAGGGATCATAATATGTACAAGTATGTCACCTAAATCTGCAACCACCCAATCATCACTCATGTCTGAAGCAAGAATTTCATCCCCTTGTGCTTTTAACGCTTTTTTAAGATGCTCTGCAAGTGCCAATGTATGTTTACCATTGAGTGAGTTTGCGATCACAACACGTTTAGCGATATAATCTGCTTCATCTAGGTTAAATACTTCTATCTCTTCAGCTTTTTTCTCATCAAGTATTTTTACGATACTCTCTATTCTCTCGTCTATTGTCATTCATTACCTTCTAATATCTCTTTAACAGAGTTTTTAATTTTTTTGTCAACATACTGTAAATCTTTTTCATCCCGTATATCTGTAGAACTTACGTTTGCATCAAGCATGATAGTTCTGTAACTCTTTAGCCCATTTACTTTTAAAGGATGACCTCTTCTGCTAATGATAACCCATGATATATGGGAATTCAGCCACTCAAATTGATGCCATTTTGTCAATGTTGACAAGTTGTCAGAACCGATAATAAGATATTTTACATCATATGTTATGTTGAAATGTTTTACGCTCTGTTCGGTTGTAGTACTTTTCCCTTCTTTTATCTCATAATCATCTACAATAACGTTTGGCATCTCATCAAAAAGAAGATGAGACCACTTTAAACGTTGCTGAGCATTTGCCAGTGAAGATGTTTTAAAAGGATTTAAGTAGGCTGGTACAACAATAAGTTTGTCAATATCCAAGGCTTCAATAGCTTTTTCAACGATGCGTTGATGTCCTTTGTGTGGAGGGTCGAAACTTCCACCAAAGATTGCTACTGTAGGCTTAGACTGATTAACCAAATGCTAACCTCATTTACTGTAAAATTATGTAATATTAACATAAAAAAGGTTGAGTATGGCTGTAAAAGTGCTCTCTTTGTATGACAATGAATGGGGTTATTCTTGTCGTCTGGTTGATATGGCAATACACATTAGTAAAAAGGCATAAGATGAAGACAATTAAAGATTTAGATATCACAGGGAAAACGGTATTTATACGTTGTGATTTTAACGTACCTAAAGATGAAGATGGAAATATCACGGATGACAGACGTATTAGAGGGGCACTGCAGACCATTCGTTACTGTGTTGACAATGATTGTAAAATAATTTTGGCGTCACACTTTGACCGTCCCACGGCAGGCGTGTATGAAGATAAATATTCATTGAAAATTGTAGTTGCACGGCTAAAAACACTGCTTAAAATTGCTGAAAAGATCACTTTGGCAGATGATGTTGTGGGAGTTGATGCCAAGGCAAAAATTGCTGCACTCAAAGCCAGAGAAGTCTTGGTTCTTGAAAATCTTCGTTATGAAGCGGGTGAAACTAAAAATGATGAAGCTTTTGCCAAAGAGTTGGCAGATATGGCTGATATTTATATCAATGATGCTTTTGGTGTTTGCCACAGGGCTCATGCCTCTGTTGATGCTATGGTGAAGTTTTTTGATACTGAGCACAGAGCAGCAGGTTTCTTGCTTTCCAAAGAGGTAAACTTTTTTGCAAAAACCATTGAAAACCCTATGCGACCATTTGTGGCTGTAGTCGGAGGTTCAAAAGTTTCAGGTAAACTGGAAGCGCTTAGAAATCTTATTGAAAAAGTGGATAAGGTAATTATTGGCGGGGGAATGGCATTTACATTCTTAAAAGCTCAAGGGTATGAGATAGGTACTTCTCTTGTTGAGAATGATCTATTGGATGAAGCTCGAACAATTATGATAAAAGCCAGAAAAAAAGGTGTCAAATTTTACTTGCCTGTTGATGTGGTTGTGACTCCCGAATTTTCGGAACATGGTATATCTAAGTATCTTCCATCACAGGAGATACCAAAAGATTGGATGGGCTTAGATATCGGACCTGCAAGTTCAAGACTTTTCCGTGAAGTACTGAATGATGCACAGACTATTATCTGGAATGGACCAATGGGTGTGTATGAGTGGGATAAGTTTTCAAAAGGAAGTCTAAAAATGTCTCATGACATTGCAGATACTCACGCAACAACGATTGTTGGTGGTGGTGATACAGCAGATGTTGCACAAAAAGCAGGGGATGTTGATGAAATGACCTTTGTAAGTACCGGTGGTGGAGCGAGTCTGAATCTTATTGAGGGCAAAGTGCTTCCCGGTATTGAAGCGTTGGAGCAATAATATGATTTACGCAGCAAATTTTAAAACCAACCATACAAGAGCAACAACAAAAGCTTACATAGAAGCTTTAAAAGAAAAATTACTTACAAAAAAACCTGAAGACAAAGTATATATCTTTCCTCCTGCGACAGCGTTAGACAGTTATGCAGGTGATTTCACCATAGGTACGCAGAATGCCTATCCTACACAAAATGGTGCATATACCGGTGAAATAGGTGTAGAACAACTCACTGAATTTGGTATCAAAACGATTCTTATAGGTCACAGTGAAAGACGCGAACATTTAAGTGAATCTCAAGAAAAAGTTGCAGAAAAATTCACCTTTTTCAAAGAGCAGGGCTTTGAGATCATTTATTGTATCGGTGAACCACTTGAAATACGTGAACAAGGCATTGAAGCAGTAATGCAGTATTTGCTTGCACAGTTCGACGGTATTGATATTACCTATGATAACCTTATTGTTGCTTATGAACCTATCTGGGCCATAGGAACAGGAAGATCTGCTACGGTCGAAGAAATATCTTCGACACACAGGGCATTGAAAAAAGCTATTAATAACAAGCCGCTTCTGTATGGTGGATCTGCTAAACCTGCCAATATTAAAGAGATCAGCAGTATTGATGGAGTAGATGGCGTTTTAGTTGGGTCTGCTTCGCTTGATGCAGGTAATTTTTCGGAAATGTTTTTAGCGTAAAATATTTATACAAATTTGAGGTACCCACGAGGGGCACCCCTACAATTTTTTAAAACATATCTGTAGGGGCAATCCCTTGTGGTTGCCCAATGGATGCGTAATTAACCTCTTATTTAAACAAGTCAGACAATGCAGTTGTATCTGTAGTTTTAGCTGCTTCCGTTGGGTCAGAACTATCTACTTGTCTCTCGGTCACACCTTCAACTTCATTAAGTTCTATGGTATACCCTGTAAGCATAGAAGCTAAACGGATGTTAATTCCGGATCTACCGATCGCTTTTGCTTTTTGGTCACCGGTAATGTTTATAATTGCTTTCTTCTCATCCGCTTCTACTTTGATACTTTGAGTGATAGCAGGGCTAAGTGCTCTGGTAATGAAAATTTCAGGAATAGCTGAGTATTCAATACAATCAATGTTCTCACCACTGAGTTCTTCACTTACTGCGTTGATACGCACACCTTTTACTCCGACAGCAGCACCAATAGGATCAATATTCATTTGCTCTGTTTTAAGGGCGATCTTTGCTCTCTCTCCGGGGATCCTTGCAGAACCGGTAATTTCAACTACCCCATCAGCAATTTCCGGAACTTCTGATGCCATAAGTGCTTCCAAAAATTTAGGTGAAGTTCTGGTAAGTTCAAGAAAAAGACCAAATTGAGGGTCAACAGAGACATATCTTAGAAGTGCTCTAATAGAGTCACCGCGTTTGAATTTTTCACCTTTAATACGGTTTCTAAGTGTAAGAATACCTTTAAGTTCGCCTATCTCAACATGTGTATTGTCATCAGCGTCTACACGGTTTACAGTACCCAACATCACAGAACCGACTTTTTCTCTATATTTCTCAAAAAGATCTTGTTCTACACGTCTTTGTATATGGTATTCAAGTTCTCTAAAAAGGTTTGCAGAGGCAGTACGACCATGATCTTCAAGTATGAATTCTTCTTTGAGTTGATCCCCAAGTTCAATAGAATCATCAAACTCTTTTGCTTCTGAAAGTGGCATGAAAGCATCCGACTCTACCATCTCTTTGTTATCGTCTCTTCCCACTTCAACCATAAGTTGGGGGTCATTGTCAGCAACAACAGTGATCACTTTAAATACAGAATACATTTTTGTGTCATGATCAATATTCACTTCAAATGCACTTGTATAAGAGGTAAGTTTTTTTGCAGTATTTGTCAAGGCATCTGTAAATGCTTCAAGAGCATGCTCTTTAGAAATGTTTTTTTCATGAGCAATCGCTTCAATAATATCTAATATTTTTTCCATAATTTTTCCTAATATAAGTCAATTTCAAAAATAACCGCTACAAGAGGTAACATAACAGTGTTAAGAACGTCTGGGAGGTGTTGTTTTCTAAGAATAGAATTATATCTAATCAAACCTTTACTCAAAATGAAGTATAATTTAGACAATTATAACCTAAGGAAATATAGATGAAACTAAAACTTGCTAGAACAACACTTAAGGCGAAGCCAAAAACGATTGAGTTGAAAAAACTGGAAGAAGAACTAGCAAACAGATCTATATTTTATTTCGATAAAGACAACTCACATAAAGAGTTAAAAGAGTTGATCGAGTATTTTGAAGAGAAAGGCTATTCTGTTTATATGCGTGAAGTGAAATACGGACTTGACGAAAATGAATATATTTACGAAGTACACATTATAGCCTAAAGAGGCAAGTGGTACATATTCAAAAATGAAAAAATTATATATAGAAACACTTGGTTGTGCAATGAATGTTCGTGACAGCGAACATATGATCGCAGAACTGAATCAAAAAGAACCCTACGAACTTACAGAAGAACTTTCCGAAGCTGACCTTATTATTATCAATACCTGCTCTGTCAGAGAGAAACCTGTTGCAAAGCTGTTTTCGGAGATAGGGGTCTTTAAAAAGTTTAAAAAACCTGGTGCCAAAATAGGTGTGACCGGATGTACCGCGAGCCATTTAGGTAAAGATATCATTAAGAGAGCACCCTCTGTTGATTTTGTTCTTGGTGCAAGAAATGTATCTAAGATCACAGAAGTGGTAGATAAAAAACATGCAGTAGAGATAGATACCGACTTTGATGAGAGTACCTATGCTTTTGGTGAGTATAGAAGTAATCCTTTTAAAGCGATGGTAAACATCTCTATAGGATGTGACAAGTCCTGTACTTTCTGCATTGTCCCTGCAACACGTGGAGATGAAATATCTATTCCCTCTGACCTTCTTGTCCAGGAAATCACAAAAGCTGTGAAGACAGGTGCAAAAGAAGTGATGCTTTTGGGACAAAATGTAAACAATTACGGAAGACGTTTCGGTTCATCTGAAGAGGTCTGTGACTTTACACAACTTTTACAAAAAATTTCTAAAATAGAGGGACTTGAGCGTATAAGATTTACCTCTCCTCATCCCTTGCATATGGATGATGCATTCATTCAAGAGTTTGCTTCCAACCCTAAAATCTGTAAACAGATACATGTACCCCTGCAAAGCGGTTCCACTGCCTTGCTTAAGGAGATGAAACGTGGATATACAAAAGAGAATTTCATTAACAGATGTGAGAAGATCCGTTCACTTTGCCCTGAAGCAACGATATCTACAGATATCATTGTAGGCTTCCCCGGTGAGAGTGATGAAGATTTTAAAGATACGATGGATGTATTGGAAAAAGTACGTTTTGAGCAACTGTTTTCATTTAAGTATTCACCAAGACCACATACTGAAGCAGCAGAATTTAAAGAACAGATAGACAATACGCTTTCAGGTCAACGTCTCACAAAACTTCAAGCCAGACATACAGAAATTTTAGATGAAATTATGGATGCCCAGTTAGAAAAAATACATACAGTGTATTTCGATGAATTGAAATCAAATGGTCGTGTATCGGGACGTGCGAATGATGGAAAACTTGTATTTATTGAAGGCAGTGAAGAGCTGCTTGGTCAAATAGTGGATGTAAAGATCATTAAAACATCCAGAGGTGCACTTGATGCTGTGCTTACCTAAGCGAAAATCATGAAACAAAGCTTACGGCAGGTGGGGCAAGTACTTATTCCTCCTCTTGTCTATCTTCTTATGCGTATCATTTGGTACACAAGTTCTAAAAAATTTCATTTTATCTCACCTGTAGGTGATGAGCAGCATGTTTGCGTATGTTGGCATGGAGAGTTGCTCATGAGCCCGCAGGCGTATAGAAAAATCCATAAAAAACACCCTGCATCTGCAATCATCTCTTCTCACTTTGACGGTTCACTTATTGCAAGTACACTGAAGATGTTAAGTATCAGGTCATTAAGAGGTTCCAGCAGAAATGGTGCAAAACAGGTATTGCTTCAGGCATTCAAAAGTATTAAAAGCGGGGAAGAAGTGCTTATTACTCCGGATGGTCCCAGAGGTCCAAGACACCATATGAGTGATGGTGCCATAGGAATTGCGCTTAAAAGTAAGCTTCCTATTTTTGTAATGAACTATAGAGCTAAGAAGTATTGGCAACTCAACAGTTGGGATAAATTTGTCATACCAAAACCTTTTACGAAAGTAGATTTTTATCTACAGAGTATTTCTCTTGAAGGAATGGAGTTGGATGAAGCCAAAGCGTATCTTTCAAGTAAAATGTTGGAGCACACAATCGCGTAGGGTCGGTTTACCGACCAAAAATTTAGTATATATGCATAAGATGGTCGGTAAACCGACCCTACGAGGGAAGATATGAAAGAGAAGTTTCAAAACTATTCCGAAGAATTTCTTGACTACCTTTTGGATGTACGAGGCTATTCTGAAACTTCAGTTATCACGTATGAGATAGCACTGCGTCAAATGATGGAAGTAAGTAATATCTATGAAGAAGAGGGTATTACTGTATTTGACATCACCCCTTTTCGTTTCAAAATAGTAAAAAATAATAAAAAAACCATTGTTAAAAAACTCTCTGCTGTACGTTCATTTGTAAAGTATTTGGAAGACCAGTGCAATTTAGATATAAAACTCATAGCAGACGAGTCCATTAAAGTACCTCAGAGCCTTCCTAAGCCTATTGAAGAGACTTATATAAGGGAAGTATTGTCTAAGGCAAACCTGGAAGAGAAACTGCTTATTTCTATGCTGTATGGTTTGGGACTTCGTATTTCAGAGTTAAGTGACTTGAAGCTTGAAGATATTAAAGAAAATTGGGTGCAAATCCATGGTAAAGGTTCCAAAGTGCGTGAATTGCCTCTTTTGGAAGCATTGCATAAACTTATTGAAATATATGTAAAACAAACAATGCCAAAAAAGTACCTTTTTGAAAAAGGCAATTCCCCTATGAATGCTGCACAACTCCGTTATAAACTCACAAAATTATTTAAAGCATCGGGATTCAAAGCAACACCGCACCAACTGCGTCACTCTTTTGCAACACATCTGCTTAATCATGGTGCACGTATATCAGATGTAAGTGAACTGTTGGGGCATGAAACAATGGCAACCACACAAGTGTATACAAAATTGGGTTCAGTAAAGAAGATGCAAGAGTATATGAAAGCACACCCGCTGGCAAGCAAAACGTAGGTCGGGGTGTCCTCACCCCGACAATTACTTATAATGAATTAAAAGCTGTATTTTATGCAGATTTTTGTCGGGGTAAGGGTACCCCGACCTACGGGAGATCTTGAATATTGATATTCTCAGAAAGACAATATGCTCTTATTTTATTTGGTACTTTTAAAACTCTGCACTCTTCTTTAAACTTTTTTGGCATATCTGTAGTAATATAAGGTGCGATATAAAGATGATCCTCTTGACGTGCTATAGCCCATTTCCCACCAATGACCAAACTCTCTTCTTTTTCTATCTCCAGACGTTGAGGTGCAGAGAGAAGATAGCCTAACTCTTTTAATGCGAGATCTGCTGCTTTGACCTTCGCTGTCATTGTATGAAGTTTAATAACCCTTAATTCTTTTTCTGAGTAAATAGTTTCAAACTTGTTTTCAAGATTTTCTTTATCTTTTCTCAAGTATTTAAAACTGCGTTTGATACCTTCTTCATACTCTCCAATGAGGGGATCAGAAAATGCTTTTCTAAACTTGTTACGTTCATACTTTTCGTTACTGTTGCTCTCATCTATAAAATAGGGATACTTATTTGTTTCAAGATACGCAAGCAGTTCATCTTTACTCTGTTCTAAGAGTGGATGGATAAGAGTATAATTCTTTCTTTTGCTTACAGGCTCAAGTCCAATTAGCTCAGAAACACCGGCACCTTTAGTAAGACGCATAAGTAACCATTCAAGCTGATCATTCAGCTGATGTGCTGTTAGGAGTGTATCGTAACCATGTTCATTAATGAGGGTTTCAAAAAAATCATATCTAAAATCTCTTGCATGCTTTTCAAAGTGTGTTGTGAATTTTGGTGCTTTGATAGTGTAGCAAGTTAGATTGTATTTTTTTGCCAATGCCTTTGCATGAGCTTCTTCTTTATCAGAATTATCACGTGTGCCATAATTGACCAATGCAATATCGAAAGAGGTATTATTGTCTATCAGTAAAAAGAAGAGTGCAGAAGAATCCACACCGGCAGAAAAAGCCA
>JAGGRU010000353.1 GCA_021159425.1 Sulfurovum sp. | reverse complement strand
GTGTATCTAATATTTCTCTTGCATAATGGGGCGTACCCATATAAACTATTTTATATTTCATTATTCTCTCTTTTAAGATGTAAACAGTGTTCCACCCATATGTTTTTGATCTAGTAGAAAAGATCTGACATCTAAAAGATTAAAACCACTTGCCAAAAACATTTTTCTTCCGTGTTTCATAAGAAAATCTGCAGATTGAAGTTTGGTAACTATACCACCGGTGGCAAACTCATTGTTGGGAGTATGTTCTGCATTGAGTTCTTCATCTAAAATAGTGTGGACGACTGCTCTGCGTTTGGCATCTTCATATCTGTTTGGATCTTTGTCATAAAAAGCATCTATATCTGAAAGAATGACCAAAAGTGAAGCATCAAAATAGTGTGCGACATGTGCAGAAAGTCTGTCATTGTCCCCAAAGACCAACTCTTCAACACTCACCGTATCATTTTCATTGATAATAGGTACAACAGCATTTTCCAAAAGCGTATCGATAGCAACTTTAGCATTATTAACATGTTTTGTTGAACTGAAAACATCTGCAGAAAATAAAACTTGTGAGCACAGAATATTATATTTTGCAAACTTTTCCTGATACATTTTCAATAGCAGTGGCTGACCTATGGCTGCCAATGCTTGTTTATTAGCAAGGACACTTCTGTCTAGAGGCAACTGAGTATACCCGGCAGAAACTGCACCTGAACTTACAAGGATGATCTCTTTGCCATCAGCTTTAAGATCAGCGATCAGTTCAACCAATGCTAACATACGTTCTTTTGCTACAGATCCATTCTCTGCAAGCACATGAGAACCAACTTTAATAACTATTCGCACTAAACTTCCTCGTTCTCTTCTTCTTTTACATTTTTTACAAATTCAGCCAGTGCATAACGTAAGGTTTCTGTATTTAAGTGGGCAACAGATGAAATTGGCAGTACAAAAAGTGGTTTCACCTCTGGGAGTTTATCACCAAAATCTTTTTCAAAACCATAAGAGATGTATTTTTCATTGGCTTTGTATTTATTTAAAGTTCTGTTTTGTTCCAACCCGATATCTGAAAGAAACGTTTTTGTAAGTTCATTGACTTCATCTTGTGAGAGTGCATCGATCTTTGTAATAGCTACCGCATGTTTTCTCGTTGCCAAAGTTTCAGAATAACGCTGCAACTCTACCAAAAGTGTTTCATATTGATATTTCATCTCTCTGTAATTTGCCGCATCGATGAGAAGCAAAAGCGTCTTTGTTCTCTCAATGTGTTTTAAAAACTCCAAACCTAAACCTCTGCCATCACTCGCACCTTCAATAATACCAGGGATATCCGCCATCATAAAGGAATCATACTCCCCTATATGTACCACACCCAGTTTAGGTGTAAGTGTTGTAAACTCATAATTCGCCACTTGTGGCCTTGCATTTGAAAGCGTAGAGATAAGCGTTGACTTCCCCACATTTGGATAACCGACCAAACCGACATCCGCAATAAGTTTCATTTCAAGTTTTATCTGCTTTGTAATTCCCGGTAAACCCGGTTGAGCATATGTCGGTCTTTGGTTACTCGAAGACTTAAAATGCATGTTTCCAAGTCCGCCTTTTCCACCCTCAAGAAAGAGAATCACTTCACCTTCGGTTACAAGATCCAGTAACTCTTCACCTGTCTCCATATCTACAACCTGTGTACCGGGAGGAACAGTAACAATAGTATCGTGTCCTTTTCTACCATAACATTTACGACCTTCACCAGGACGACCATTCTCTGCTTTTATCACTCTGCGTCCACGAAGTGCTGAGAGTGTATCTGTATTATTATCTACCTTGAAATAAACAGAACCACCACGACCACCGTCTCCTCCATCAGGACCACCATTCGCAACAAATTTCTCCGTCCAAAAAGAGATGGAACCTGCACCACCTTTACCTGAACTTATTGTAAGTTCTACACTATCTACGAACATATATTAAACCTTTATTTATGAAAAAACCATCTTATATTATTATATATGGTAAATGAATTACGGAATTATATCCAAATTAGGGAAATTGTTGATATAATTTAAACTATATAAAAAATTAGGAAATATTTATGTTTAAAATAGCGACAATTAAAATCATTTTATTTATGGGATTGATCCTACTTCTTACTGCATGCGGGAGTAGCAGGAAGAGGAGTCCTCAACCACAACCATACAGACCTCTTGATCTTAGAGGACAGTCTGAAAGTTTTATATCTGGTGCAAATGATGGTTGTGAAACAGCACATGAAAAATACAAAAAAGATCATGAAGCTTTCAATAATAATTTTGAATACAATGAAGGCTGGTGGGCAGGTAGACGTAATTGCGAAGCTCGTGCAAAATTTTATGATGATGAAGAATAAACTATTCTTTTTTTAAGTTAAATAAAATATTTTGAAAAATATTTGTTGGAAGAAGAAATAATATAATTTACCCCAACAAGCGTTGGGGTAAGGAGGTTGTTCTTATGCAGGTACTATTGAAACTTTCTTCTGACTGGCAGTTCTGTTTTCAAATTTAACCACACCTTCAACCAATGCAAATAGAGTATGATCTTTACCCATACCTACACCATTACCAGGGTGGACTTTTGTTCCTCTTTGTCTGATGATAATGTTACCTGGGATAACTGCTTCACCACCAAATTTTTTAACGCCTAAACGACGTCCAGCTGAATCTCTGTTATTCTGAGTGGATCCTTGACCTTTCTTGTGTGCCATATCTTCTCCTTATCCTATTTTAGTAATTCTAACTCTTGTAAAGTCTCTTCTGAAACCTCTTTTAAGTTTTGAATCTTTTCTTCTTCTTTTCTTGTAGATGATAACTTTTTTATCTCTACCTTCATTGATCACTTCACCTTTAACTACTGCACCCTCTACGAAAGGAGTACCTACAGTTAATTCACCATTATCAAGCGCTAGAACTTCTTTGAATTCTACTGCTGCTTTTGGCTCAAGACCCATGTTGTCAAAACAGATGATATCACCCTCTTGAACTTTGAATTGTTGACCACTTGCTTTAATGATTGCGTACATTGCAAACCCTTTACTATCTGTGTTTTTTAAAAAGTTCGTGATTATACCCAAACTTGTTTTAATCTTTTTTTAAATTTTGAACTTTATCCAAAATTTACATCAGTATCTTTAAGAGCTATACAATCTATTTCTACAAGGGCATTTTTAGGCAATGTTCTGACAGCCACCGTAGATCTTACCGGCTTATGCATTCCAAAGTGATGAGCATATACTTTATTGACCGTATCAAAGTCATTCATATCTGCCAAATAGATCGTTGTTTTGATCACATCATTGAAATGTGCACCTGCTGCTTCCAATACATAAAAAAGGTTTTTCATGACTTGATGTGTCTGATGCTCAACATCTGTGGTCTCCATCGTTCCATCAGGCATTAAGGCTATCTGTCCTGATGTGTATATAAATCCGTTAACTTCTACTGCCTGTGAATAGGCTCCAATTGCTTCGGGTGCTTCTTTTGTTGAAATGAATTTCATAGTTTTCCTTCTAATTATTTCTTAGTCTTATTATTATTTCTTTCATAGAATATGTATGATGTTGAGTAATCAGAAAATTCAAAATAGACTTTTTTCTCACCTGGGTCTATGATACCATTAAAATTAATATCATCTATACCATAGCCGTAACGATAAGGTCTCATTTTCCCATCATTACTTCCATAGGCTGTTGAAACTTTATCTATCTTAATAAATTTATGTACCAGTTTATCTCCGGCATAGATATCAAGTACCCCATTCGTACCTGTCCAATTTTGAAGCGAACGGCTAAGGGAGTTTTGTGTCTCTTGCGTACATCCTGCAAAGAACAAAATACTCATTGAAAAAATTAATATTTTAAATTTCATACTATATCTCCTAAACTTTTTTTGTATTCTAGCACTTTTATCCCAAAATATGCAATGGTTTTGGACTTATGCTTTGGGCATTCCAAATTTTTGTGTAATGAGTTCACCCTCATCATTAAAGTAAAGGTAATAAAGCTTATCTTTAACTACAGGAAGTCCGGCAAGATAACGAAGTGCCAAATTTGCCTCAAGTGAACCTATATGCATAACTATAGGTGCCGCAATACCTCCCGGTTTATGATCAGAAATATTAAAGACCTGGAAATTTGCTTCATCAAAAAAACAGACTTGACCATTGAACTCTTCAACAGAAGCATAGATCCAAGGTGTCTTTGTTACTTTGGCATACTTATCTATCTCCCCTCTTACAGGAAGATTGTCTGTTGCATCAAGAATAAGATCATAAGAGTTACCCATCTCTTTAAAAGCTTCAAAGTCCATATCGAAAGCCAGTGCTTTTACAAAAGGATTCTTACTTTTAATAAGTGCAACAACTGCTTTGGCTTTACTTAACCCCTCGTCTTCCAGCGTAAAGGCTATTTGTCTGTGAATATTATGGGAAGAGACTGTATCAAAATCCACCATATGTATTTCACCTATACCGGATGTCCCAAGTGCCAGAGCCAAAGTACAGCCAAGACCACCGGATCCGATGATCGCTATTTTTTTATTTTGTAATGATTTTTGTGTTGCTTCACCCCAAAGTTGTATTTGGCGATTAAAATACGCTTCAGATGTCATAGTAGATCTTCTCTTATTTTCAATTCTTTTTCAAAACCCCAGGTTTTTCGATGTTCCAATACTTCAGCTTTATCGATCACTTCAATAAGCATAGACTCTTTGTCTTCAAGCATCATTTCAACTTCACCTTCAGGTGAAACAAGCATCGTATCACCATAGAATTTCCACTTGACCTCATCATCACTATACTCACCTAAACGATTAGCACGTAAAATAAAACATCCGTGTAAAAAAGCTTTCGTTTTAATGATCTCTCTCCAACGGTTATGTGAACCAAAAGTTGAAGCTGTTGGCAATAGTACAAGATCGATCTTCTTTTGTGTTACTGTTTGCCAAAAAGGATCAAAATGCAGTTCAAAACCCGCCATGACCATGACTTTAAAACCTTTTATATTAAAGGTCATAGGATCTTTTAATTTAGCTACAGGATTTGCAAAAAATTTCTTCTCATTCCAGTGTTCATAAGGAAGCAGTATCTGTTGTTCGTAATAACTTGAACTCTTTGGTGTTATTTTCACGATCGTTTTATGGTAACCATCTTTTTTTGTCAGGATTATAGGTGCAATAAATATAATATCATATTTTTTTGCAAGGTTTTTAAGAAGTTCAATATGTTTACGTGTTTGCTCTTTCACCATATTGGGAGCCATCGTAGCAAACTCTTTAAAAAAGTGATTCAGTACATATTCCCCAAGAAGTATGACATCTGCATCTCTTCTTTGTGCCTGTTTCAGATAAAACTCGAGTCGCGTAGCATTCATACCCAAAGTAGGCAGTTGAAGTGCTGCTACAACCAGTTGTTTACCGGACATTTAGGTATCCTCTCCAACATTTTGATTGGCTTGTTCAATGACAGTGATCTTTGTTTTAGCTTCTTCTATGAGTTTCCCGGCCTCTTTAATATTTTTAAGACCCTCTTCATACAATTTAACCGATTCTTCCAATGTAATTTCCGGGTTCATTAACTTCTCAAGTAACTCTTTGGAATGATCCAACTTTTCTTCAAATGTTTCTGTTTTCATAACAGTCCCTTAATTTCTAATTTTTCAATACTTCTTTTATACGGTCTTCAAATTTATCCAATTCAACTAAAAATGCATCATGACCATAACTGCTCTCTACTTCAACATAGGTATACTTTTGTCCATTACGTTCCATCATCTTTGCAATATGCTCCATTTCAGAAGGAAAGAAGAGGTAATCAGAAGAAAAACTGATAAGATGTACAGAAGCTTTAATTCTGGAAATGGCATCATGTAAGGAGTCGTATCCTCTGCTCAAGTTAAAGGTATTTATCGCCTTTACAATATATAGATAAGAGAGTGGATCAAAATTACGTGAAAAGTTATTGGTATTATACTCCATATAACGCTCTACTTCATAACGTCCAAAAAGTTCAAAAAGACCATCATTATTTACATAATTACGTCCAAATTTATCATCCATTGAGTCTGGTGCCAGGTAGGAAATATGACCTGCTATGCGTCCAATGGCCAAACCATCCAACCCTTCTTCTTTAAAAGCACCTCTTGCATAATTCCCATGTTCAAAACGGGGGTCTCTTCGTATCGCTTCTACTGCCACTTTGTTAAATGATATTGTCCAGGGTCTTGTGGCATACGTTGCAGCAAGGGAAATGATATCATCTGCAAGATTAGGGTAATCCACAGCAAACTGCAATGCCTGCATTCCACCCATGGAACCACCTACAATCGCCCTTAGATGGTAAATACCCAAAGAAGAGAGTAGCTGCATTTGTGCTCTGGTCATATCTTTTATAGTTACAACAGGAAATTTAAGTCTATAGGGATCTTCACTGGGATAATTGCTACTCATGGGACCGGTAGTACCAAAACAGGAAGCCACAACATTGGTACAAATGACAAAATACTTTGTAGTATCTATGCTCTTCCCGTCACCAATGAGTCCATCCCACCAACCTGCTTTTCTGTCACCTTCGTAGGTACCGGCAGCATGATGTGAACCGGAAAGTGCATGACAGACTAGAATAACATTGGATTTCTCATCATTGAGTTCACCGTAAGTCTCATAAGCTATCTCATAAGGCTCTAAAATACGCCCACTTTCAAGATAAAGAGGTGAAGAAAAATGGGCTATTTTGGTTTCGATTTTCATGGACTGCTTTTGTATTAATGTTATTTTATAGTATTTTATCTAATTTGGGCTTTTATTTCGTAGGGTCGGTTTACCGACCATGATTAACCAAGCAAAAGTATAATAAATAAAAGAAGTATATAAAATGGTCGGTAAACCGACCCTACGTTATTATGCATTATCCAATGCCTTAGCCAAATCATCTATAAGATCCCGAGTATCTTCCAACCCAACACTCAACCTGACAAGTCCACCAGGTACACCGGCATCTATGAGTTCTTGCGCTGAAAGCTGTTGATGTGTTGTACTTGCAGGGTGTGTAATGATCGACTTGCTGTCACCGATATTCACTACCACAGCAAAAATATCCGTACCATCTGCGATCTTCTGTGCCATTTCTTTACTCTCGACTTCAAAAGAGAGTAATCCACTAAAACCGCCTTTGAGGTACTTTTGTGCATTTTTATAATTGACATCTGACTTGAGACCAGGGTAATTAACTTTAATCACTTTTGGATGTGCTTCAAGAAATTCGGCAATGACTAAAGCTGAAGAAGAGTGTTGTTTCATACGTAAAGGCAGTGTCTCCAAACCCTGAATATTCAACCAGGAGTTAAAGGGTGCTGGTGTTGCACCCAGATCACGCATGAGTGACAATCTTACTCTAAGCGTAAAGAGTGGTAAAGGCAGGTCAGAGTAAACAAGACCATGATAACTCTCATCAGGTTCATTAAAATGACTGTATCTGTCATTACCTTTGATCTTATTAACAAGATCATGACGCTCCACAAGCATACCACCCAAAGCAATCCCCTGACCTGATGTATATTTACTTGTACTGTGTACGGAAATATCAACACCATATTCAAATGGTTTACACAAAATAGGTGTGGCAACGGTATTGTCTACACAGGTAAGGATATTGTGTTTATTTGCGATAGAAACAATAGCATCAAAGTCTGCCACATCAATACTGGGATTGGTAATACTTTCGAAAATAATGATCTTCGTTCTGTCATCAACCAAAGCTTCAATTTCTGAAGGATTGCGTACATCAAAATAACGTGTCTCTATGCCAAAACGCTTAATGGTATGTCCGGTAAGTGTTGTTGTACCACCATACACTTGCTTGGCTACGATAATGTTGTCTCCTGCTTCTGCCACATTGGCAATAGCATAAAAGATCGCTGCCATTCCGGAAGCCGTTCCAATCGCAGCAACACCACCCTCAAGTGCAGCAAAACGCTTTTCAAATACATCTGTAGTAGGATTCATCAAACGTGTATAGATATTTCCAAGCTCTTTTAATGCAAAAAGATTAGCAGCATGCTCTGTATCTCTAAATTCATAGGCTGTTGTCTGGTAAATAGGTACTGCCATGGTCCCCATAGAGTCTTTATCGTATCCTGCATGGATAGCCAGTGTTTGTTCGTGCATTACTGTTCCTTATTTAATTATATTAGGTTTATTATAGCTTGTGATTGCTTGGAGTTTGTGTTACCACAGATAGAAGTTGTACAAGAACCTCTCTTTTTAGGAGTAGGGACTTTAGTCCCGTAAATAATGTCCCATTCCATGGGACTCTTGGACTAAAGTCCAAACTCCAAAGTAGAAAAATATGAATATTAACTGTGATAGTTAGGAGATTCTTTCGTAATCGTTACATCATGGACATGTGATTCTTTCAATCCTGCTGCTGTAATTTCAACAAACTCTGCTTTTTCCCAAAATACTTTGATTGATTCAGAACCACAGTAACCCATTGAAGATCTAAGACCGCCGATCATCTGATGAATTACATCTGCGATCTTACCTCTGTAAGGCACACGTCCTTCAATACCTTCAGGTACCAATTTATCTGCTGCCGTTCCTTCCTGGAAATAACGATCCGTACTACCTTTACTCATGGCACCAATACTTCCCATCCCTCTGTACTCTTTAAACTGTCTACCGTTAAAAAGTATCATCTCCCCCGGTGCTTCATAGGTTCCTGCAAGAGCAGAACCCAACATCACACAAGATCCACCAACAGCCAGAGCTTTGGCTACATCACCGGAATATTTGATACCACCATCAGCAATAACAGGTACACCTGCTTTGTTTGCAACCTGTGCAACTTCGTCAATAGCAGAGATTTGAGGTACACCCACACCTGCCACGATACGCGTTGTACAGATAGAACCCGGTCCTATCCCTACTTTTACACCGTCCGCACCCGCATCAATAAGAGCTTGTGCTGCTTCACCTGTAGCAATATTTCCTGCGATCACATCCACATCCAACTCTTTTTTAATGAGTTTAACTGTGTCTAGAATACCCTGAGAATGTCCATGTGCAGAGTCAAGCACAATGACATCAACACCTGCTTCAACTAGTGCAGTCGCACGCTCAAGTTGACCTACACCAATAGCAGCAGCCACTCTTAAACGTCCATGCTCATCTTTATTGGCATTAGGGAATTTCTCTTTTTTCTCTATATCTTTAATGGTCACAAGACCCTGCAGTACATCATTTTCATCTACAATAGGAAGCTTTTCTATCTTATGTTTTTGAAGTATTTTAGCAGCATCTTCGAGTGTGATACCTGGTTTTGCAGTCACCAAAGGTGCTTTGGTCATCACATCTGAAATGATCAGACTCATATCAGTAATGAAACGCATATCACGGTTTGTGATGATACCTAAAAGCTTCATATTTTCATCTACAACAGGCACTCCTGAAATATGGTATTCACCCATCAGTGCATCTGCTTCACCCACTATGGCATCCGGTCCAATATAAATAGGATCGATAATAATACCACTCTCAGATTTCTTCACTTTTTTAACTTGAAGTGCCTGCGTCTCTATATCCATATTTTTATGGATCACACCTATTCCACCAAGTCTTGCCATGGCTATAGCTGCTTTATATTCAGTTACCGTATCCATCGCCGCAGAGACAATAGGTATATTCAAGCTTACTCTTTTAGTCAGCTGTGTAGTAATACTCACTTCTCTAGGAAGGACTGTTGAGTGCTGTGGTACCAGTAGTACATCTTCAAATGTAAGTGCTCTTTTTTTAATATTCATTCTAATCCTTCGTATTTATTTTGTATAATTTACAGCTTTTTCCATGCTTAAAGCACCGTCAAAAAGTGTTTTTTCATTAAATGCTTTCGCAATTAACTGTAATCCAACCGGCATTCCTTCTGCATTTTTAGCTACAGGAAGTGAAATAGCCGGAAGTCCTGCAAGGTTTATCGCGATCGTGTACATATCAGACTTGTACATTTCAAGCGGGTCTTCTGAAGCTCCTATCTTTGGTGCAACAGATGGTGCAACCGGAGATAAAATAAGATCTGCCTCTTCAAAGATCGCATTGAATTCATCTCTTATAAGGTGTCTGACTTTTTGTGCTTTGACATAATAAGCATCATAATACCCTGAGGAAAGTACAAAGTTTCCAAGTAAAATACGTCTTTTTACTTCTGTTCCGAAACCTTCAGATCTTGTATTGTAAAAAAGCTCTTCCGTATTTTTAGACTCAGCTCTTCTTCCGTAACGCACCCCGTCAAAACGTGCAAGGTTCGTAGCTGCTTCTGCCGTAGCCAAAATGTAATATGTTGCAATATCATACTTTGTATTTTGCATATTTTTATGCACAATGGTATGTCCTGCTGATTGTAGGGCTTTCACTGTATCTGCATAGGCAGACTGAATATCATCATCTGCTTCTGAAATGTAGTTATCGATCACAGCAATGGTTAATTTTCTCTCTGCATTCATATTGTTAGCAATATCTTCAATCTCAAAGTCGGCAGAGGTTGAATCTTTGTCATCATGCCCTTTGATCGCATCATATAAGATTGCAGCATCTTCCACATTTTGGGTGATCGGTCCGATCTGATCAAGAGAAGAAGCATACGCTGCCAAACCAAAACGGCTCACTCTTCCGTATGTAGGTTTCATTCCGACTACACCACAGTACGCTGCAGGTTGACGAATAGATCCACCTGTATCAGAACCAAGAGCTGCGATAGCAATACCGCCTGCAACAGCAGCAGCAGATCCCCCCGAAGATCCACCTGGGACTCTGTCTGTCCCATGCGGGTTTTTCGTTACACCGTAATAAGAACTTTCAGTCGTTGAACCCATGGCAAATTCATCCATATTGGCTCTACCAAATGCCATCAAGCCCTTAGATTTAAGATTTTTGATTGCTGTAGCTTCATAAGGAGCGATGTAACCCTGAAGAATCTTAGAACCAGAAGTTACAGACCAGTCTTTGACTTGAATATTATCTTTAATAAGGATAGGGACACCCTCACCCGAAGATTCAAATCCTACATAAGCGTTAAGTCCAGACTCTTTGGCTTTTGTTTCAAGTTCAGCTCTCAGCTCTGCCAATTCATCATTAGATTTTGTTAATGCTTCTTTTAGTGTTATCACTAAATACTCCCTAAACTTTTAATTTCTTTTTATAATACGCCACTACAGCCAATCCAACACCAACCACTACAAATATAATTACAATAGATCCTATGATCACAGGCAGTTGTATGGGTTGACTCATGTCAAACATTAGACCATTTCTCCAACAACTTTGGCACATCTATCACAGGCACAATCTTCAGAACTGCTTGTAAATCTCCAACATCTTGGACATTTGGCTGCTGTTGCTTTGTGTACGGTAAATGTTTTGCCTTCTACTTCAAATGAAGCTACCTGCTCAGCATCAGAACTTGCTTTCATGGCCGAAACAACAAACCAGTCTTCAAGGTCTTTACTGTCGCTGATAGCAAATATACTCATATCGCCTGCTATTTCAACTTCAAGTGTAGACTTCATCAACTTCTCTTTTTTAAGTTTATCTACCGCTTCAGAAAACTTCACTCTTGCTTCTAAAAGTACTGCATCATCAAAAGAACTTTCTATTTCCGGTACTTCAAGATATACAAGATCAAATACATTTTCCATGTCACCTTTGAACAGTGCCGGTGCATATTCAAGTATTTCATCTGCTGTGTACGTCAATACTGGTGCAACAAGCCCCAACATCGCTTTAGAGATATGTGACATAGCAGATTGTGTTGCTCTTCTTGCCGGATCATTTTTGTCTTCACAGTAGAGTCTGTCTTTTGTGATATCCATATAAATACCTGAAAGTTCGTTGGTAATGAAGTGATTCAGTGTTGCAAATCCACGTAAGAAATCATACTCATCAAAACTGACTTTTACTGAAGCAAATACTTCTCCTGCTTTCGCAAGGATCCATCTGTCCAATTCACCATATGCATCTTTTTCAACATACGTTTCAAGATCATCCACATTCGCAAGTAAAAATCTGAACGTATTTCTTATTTTTCTGTACTGTTCTGCTGTCTGTTTCAAAATACCATCAGAAATTTTCAAGTCTGACTGATAGTCTGAAAGTGCAACCCATAATCTTAGTATCTCTGAACCATACTGCTTAATGACTTTATCCGGAGCAACCACGTTACCCTTGGACTTAGACATCTTCTCACCTTTGTCATCCACAGTAAATCCGTGAGTGATAAGTGTTTTGTATGGAGAGATGCCATTTACTGCTGATGAAAGCAAGAGTGAAGACTGGAACCAGCCTCTATGCTGGTCAGATCCTTCTATGTACAATGATGCCGGATAGTCACCTGCATCATAATTATCGCTACTTAATACCGAGTTCCAAGTCGAACCAGAATCAAACCATACATCCAGAATATCAGAAATTTTCTCCAAGTCATCAGGGTTGTATTTTGTATCTGCAGGTAACAACTCTGTATTAGACATTGAGTACCATGCATCTGCACCATGTAGATCAAAGAGGTTTGCTACATGTTCCAGAACATCTGCATCAAAGATCACTTCTTTTGTACTTTTAATTCTAAAGAACGCTATAGGTACACCCCAGGAACGCTGACGAGAAATACACCAGTCAGGTCTGCCTTCGATCATTGGCTTGAGACGGTTTTTAGAAGACTTTGGATAAAAATCAACACCTTCAATGGCACTCAGTGCTGTGTCACGTAAAGTATTTTTAGCACCCTCAGCTTTGTCATCAATGGAAATGAACCACTGGTTCGTTGCTCTGTATATCAATGGTTTCTTCGTTCTCCAACAGTGTGGATACGAGTGAACAAACTTGCTCTGCTTAAGCAGTGAATCACCAAGTATCTCCAAGATAGGCTCATTCGCTTTAAAGATGTGCATCCCTACAAATTCTTCAGGGTTAGGAAGTAAGTTCAGTCCGACCACAGACTCGTCAAAACACCCTCTTTCATCTACAGGCATAAGCACTTCAAGACCATATTTGAGCCCTACTTTGTAATCCTCTTCACCATGACCTGGTGCTGTATGAACACACCCTGTACCACCATCCATAAGAACATGGTCACCCAGTACCACTTTTGAAGTTCTTCCATTTACGGGGTTAATTGCTAAAAGGTTTTCCATCTCCGTAGATGCTATTTTACGTGAAGCGTGTCCGGAGACCACACCCTCTTCGATCATTGCATCATAACGTGCTTCAGCCACAATATGACCATCATCGGTCAACACATACATCTCTTCAGGGTTGAGTGCAATACCTGTATTTGAAGGCAGTGTCCAAGGTGTCGTCGTCCAGATAACAAGTCCTGCTTTACCTTCCAGACCCAACTTTTCTTTTGCAGCATCAGTAAGTTCGAAATTCACATAAATAGAATAATCTTCTTTGTCTGCATACTCCACTTCTGCATCTGCCAAAGCTGTTCTTGCTGCCCATGACCAGAAAATAGGTTTATGTCTCTCAACGAGTAAACCTTTTTTTGCTACTTCACATAAGGTTCTGTAAATATTGGCTTCAAATTTAAAGTCCATGGTCACATACGGGTTATCCCAGTCTGCAATGATCCCCAACTCTTTAAAAGAGTCTCTTTGGATATCCACAAATTTAGCGGCATGTGCACGACAAAGCTCTCTGAACTTTTCTGTAGGCATCGCTTCTTTTTTGCTTTTACCAAGTTTCTCTTCAACTTTTTGCTCGATCGGTAAACCATGACAATCCCAACCCGGAGTCATACGAACTGCTTTACCCTGAAAATAGTTATATTTTAAAATAATATCTTTAAGTGTTTTATTAAGTGCATGTCCTATGTGAATATCACCATTTGCATACGGAGGTCCATCATGCAAAGTGAACATTTCAGCATCTATACGTTTCGCTTTCATTTGCTCATATATATCTGCATCATACCATGCATTATATTTTTTAGGTTCATTTGTTGGAAGGTTTCCACGCATCGGGAAGTCAGTTTTTGGAAGGAGGAGTGTGTCTTTAAAGTCCATAGTCGATAACACCTTGATTAGGGTTGCCCCTGTTATATTATCCCGTGATTGTATCGAAAAGAGGATTAGAAGCTACTTTTGATACAATTATCTTATGAAAAACATTAAAAACATCACTGAAAAAATCATAGAAGAACTGACAAAAAACAAACAAACCATCACCTTTGCCGAGAGTTGCACAGGTGGTCGGATCGCAGCAGAATTTACCGCTATCTCCGGAGCTTCAAATATTTTAAATGGATCATGTGTTACCTATTCCAATGAAATTAAACATTTATGGCTGGGTGTAGAAGAAAAAATCTTGGAAAACTATGGTGCGGTAAGTCAACAATGCGTTGCACAAATGTTGGAAGGTATTCAAAATCTGGCAGGATCTGACTATGCCATAGCTGTATCAGGTATAGCTGGACCAACAGGAGGAACAGAAGAAAAACCTGTAGGCACTGTATATATTGGAATTCAAACTCCATTTTCACAAGAAGTTTTTCACTGTTTTTTCCATGGTGATCGTGAGCAGATACAGGAACAATCTGTCGTCTTTGCCATAGAAAAACTAAATGAAGTGTTAAATTTTTGATTTTTTACTGAATTCTCTTGACAATAAAAGGTTTCTGAGCTATAATTCCGTCCACTTATTCAAGTAATGAGTGCAAAAATGTGTGACCCGTTAGCTCAGTTGGTAGAGCAATTCCCTTTTAAGGAATGGGCCCTAGGTTCGAATCCTAGACGGGTCACCACTTTTACAATATATGGTCGCTTAGCTCAGTTGGTAGAGCGCTACCCTTACAAGGTAGATGTCGCAAGTTCGAGTCTTGCAGCGATCACCATATAGATTTTAAAGAACGCGAAATGAACAAAGTTCATCTTCTGCTACGCTAACGCTGTGTTTACTTCAGCAGTAGGCTCACGAAACTAGTTTCGTTTGTTTCAAAGTAATAACTTTTCAACCATTTAATTGGTTTAGGTGCGGTGGTAGTTCAGTTGGTTAGAATACCTGCCTGTCACGCAGG